>CANGBH010000027.1 GCA_947451935.1 Chitinophagaceae bacterium | reverse complement strand
TATCTTTCTGATACAGAAAAAATTACGATTGATAAATTTGGGAACGGGCTTATTCATGGAACATATGTTGTTTCGAATGATTACAAACCTGCTTTTATATTACAACAAATCAATACGGATGTGTTTAAGAGTCCAGATGCAATTGCCTCCAATCTAGAGCACTTATCCAATTATTTACTGTCTAATCAGCAAGAAGTTTTTTTTCCAATTGCCCAAAAAACATTGTCAGGATTACATTATGCTATAGAAGACAATACGTATTTTAGGCTGACCCCTTTCGTAAGTGGTACACATTCTGTTGATGCTTGTTCAACAGTAGAGGAGGCCTATGAGGCAGCATTTCAATTTGGAAAATTTTCTTCTTCATTCAACAAGTTTGATACAACGTTACTTAAGCCAACTATACCTGATTTTCATAATCTTGAATTTAGATGGAAGCAATTTTTAGATGCGCTTCAATTCGGAAATAAAGAGCGAATAGCATTTGCTTCAGTAGAAATAGCATTAATTCAACAAAACTATTCGATTGTTGAAACCTATCAGAAGATAATTCAGTCACCTGATTTCATTCAACGTGTTACACATCATGACACAAAGATTAATAATGTACTGTTTGATCAATCGAACAAAGGTGTTTGTGTAATTGATTTAGATACGGTCATGTCAGGTTATTTTATCAGCGATCTAGGTGATATGTGTAGAACATACCTAGCTTCAGCCAGTGAAGAGGTTACTGAATTTGATTCAATAGAAGCTAGAGCTCCATTCTATGATGCGATTGTAGAAGGATATTTAGAATCAATGAAAGATCAAATGACAGAAGTTGAAATTGAAAATCTTTCTTATGCTGGAGAATTTATGATTTACATGCAAGCTCTTCGATTTTTAACTGATTTTCTAAATAATGATTCTTATTATGGAATTCGGTATGAACTGAATAATTATAATAGAACTAAAAATCAATTGGTGTTACTTGATCAATATCGCGTAGTTGCGCATTAAGTAACTGAAGTTAATTCTAGTTAAAATAGATATCTAGCTGATTTTTCAATGCCCTTACTTCATCAGAGTCAATGCTAGCATGAGTTAATGACTCCCTCATGTTCGGGTTTTGAAATTCCATAGTTGAATCCATGTTTTTTCGAGCAGAGCTATGAAACGATTTAGCATGAGTGTATTCAGCTAACTGATTTATATTATTTGATCTTACCCCAGATCCTGGCATAATAGTAATTCTATTCCCGGCTTTTATTACAAGTTCTTTTAGTGTTTCCATCCCCTCTATAACATTCGGTTTTAATCCACTCGTTAATATTCTTTTACAGCCTATTGAAATGATTTGTTCTAATGCTACAAATGGATCATTAACCCGATCAAAGGCTCTGTGAAAAGTGACAGCCATTCCTTTTGCAGCATCCACCAATTCTCTATTTTTTTCAATGTCTATACTTCCATCTTTCTTCAACATGCCAATAACAACGCCATCACATCCTAGGTCCCTGCATTGTTGGATATCATTTAGCATCGAGTTAAACTCATGTGTTGAATAATAAAAATCTCCGCCACGTGGACGAATAATGGGAAACAATTGAATGGCGGATATTTTTCTTGCTTCTTTGATCATACCAAATGATGGGGTAGTACCACCTTCTTGTGGATTGGCGCATAGTTCTATACGTGTTACGCCATTCTCTGCAGCAATTATGCAGGATGTTAGATCAAAGGCAATGACTTCAAGTTCGTATTTCATGAGTTAAAATAGCTATCTCCAGCTATAATTTCTTCTTGGTTTTCAGATCGTATGGCATAGGAAAATCCTTTTTGAAGTGCGAAAGCTCCATGATTTCCGAATTTATCAATGGCTAAAAATCCTATTTGTATTGTTTTTGCTTTTTCAATATCTCTTTTTGCAATGCGTTCAACGACTTTCTTACACGCGTCATACGGAGAGTTTCCTTGTCGCATATATTCAACTACTAAGTGAGATCCAACACAACGAATAACTTCTTCACCAACACCTGTAGACGTTGCAGCACCAATTTCGCCATCAACAAATAATCCAGCTCCGATCACAGGAGAATCGCCAACTCTTCCGTGCATTTTAAATGCCATCCCACTGGTTGTACAACCGCCACTTAGATGTCCCATTGAATCTAATGCCAATATCCCTAAGGTGTCATGATTGTCAATACTACCAGGAAATGCACCTGCAACAGGTTCATTGATTTTTTTATTTTCAATATTGATGATTGGATTGTAGTTTGCCTTTTTCAACCATTCTTTCCATGCTTTTTCACTATCTGGAGTGAGCAGGTTTTCTTTCTTAAATCCATTGGCTAATGCAAAGTCAAGTGCGCCTTCACCAACTAATATAACGTGTGGGGTCTTCTCCATAACTAACCGTGCAACTGAAATTGGATGAACGATATGCTCCAAACACATCACTGCACCGCAATTGCCATTATGATCCATTATACATGCATCTAAGGTTACATGTCCATCACGATCTGGATATCCACCATAGCCGACTGTTTTGTTGCTTTCATCTGCTTCAGGCACTTTAGCTCCCGCTTCAATCGCATCTATTGCCTTACCCTGAGATGATAAAATTTTCCAGGCCTCTGCATTAGCAGCTTTACCGAAATCCCATGTGGAAACAACAATAGGTTTTTTACCTAAGGGAGCAATATTCAAACTCCCGCTTGAAGCAGGTAATATAGGAAGTGATAGAAGTGAATTTTTCAAGAATGAACGACGGATCATTGGGTATTTGTTTAAACTGATTTAGCGTAGTTAAACTTTCGCTCAGTTATTGTTTTATGAAGTAATTTTAGAGACCAAATTAATCTAAAGTTCAAATATATGGCTAGAAGAGGTGGATTTAATTCTGAAAACACAGAGGTAGCTAAGGTTAAATTCAGCAAAGAAAACTGGAAAGATGCTTTGGCCTTGTTTTCATACGTACGTCCTTACCGATCTAAATTCATTTTAGGGCTCATTGTTATTGGACTTTCAAGTTTGACTACCCTTTCGTTTCCCTATTTTTTGAAGAAGTTGATTGATACTAGTCAACTCCTAACACCTATTCATTCATGGGAAACGCCAACCATGATTGTATTGATAATGATTATTGTCCTCATTTGTCAGATGATCTTTTCCTTTTTTAGGGTTTATCTCTTTACCCAAGTGGGCGAGAATGCTTTGGCAGATCTAAGAACAGATGTCTATCAACGCCTTATTCGTTTTCCTATGCAATTTTTCTCCGAAAGAAGGGTAGGAGAACTTTCTAGTAGAATTTCCTCGGATCTTTCTCAAATCCAGGATGCAGTCACCTTTATGTTAGCTGATATTATCCGTGGAATATTGACCTTATTAATTGGAATTGGGCTAATCTTGTTCATTTCGGTGAAACTTACCTTGATTATGTTGTCTGTAGTTCCTATTGTGGTGCTTTTAGCCGTAATTTTTGGAAAATACATCCGAAAGCAATCAAGAAAAGCGCAGGATCAGCTGGCTGATTCCAATACAATCGTTCAAGAAACATTGTCTGGTATTTCAACAGTTAAGGCGTTTGCGAATGAGTGGTTTGAACGTGATCGTTACCGCAGAAGTTTAGATAAACTTGTTGGGTTATCTATAGAAAATGGAAAAATCAGGGGACTTTTCATATCCTTTATGCTGTTCTGTTTGTTTGGAACAATCATTTTGGTGGTTTGGTATGGAGTTGGACTGATGAAGTTGGGTTTATTGAGTTTTGGAGACTTGACTGCCTTCGTCGTTTACACGTCATTTGTTGGCGGAAGTATGGCCGGGTTTGCGGATTTGTACAGTGGACTTCAAAAAACACTAGGAGCCACTCAGCGTGTACGAGAATTATTAATAGAGTCGGTTGAAATAGATAAGATAGATAAGCATAATATAAAGACTATCAATAAGATAAATGGGTTTGTCTCATTTAAAAGTGTAGGCTTTAGTTACCCAAGTCGATCTGATGTTACTGTATTACATGATGTCAGTTTTGATATTGATAAAGGCAAACAGGTAGCATTTGTTGGAACCAGTGGAGCGGGTAAATCAACGATTGCATCCTTAATCCTTGGTTTTTATTCACCGACAAGTGGAACTATTCAATTTGATGGCGTTTCAATCAATTCATTGAATTTGGGTGAATTAAGAACACAAATTGCTTATGTACCACAGGATATTCTCTTATTTGGTGGAAGTATTAAGGAAAATATCCTTTATGGAAAGCCAGATGCAACTGATAGTGAGCTATACGAGGCGGCTAAACAGGCATTTGCCTTAGAATTTATAGAACAATTCCCGGAGAAATTTGAAACTATTGTTGGAGAACGCGGTATAAAACTTTCGGGTGGTCAGCGTCAACGAATAGCGATTGCCAGGGCAATACTTAGAAATCCAGCTATTTTAATATTGGATGAAGCCACTAGCTCTTTAGATTCAGCCAGTGAAAGTTTGGTTCAAGCTGCTTTAGATAACTTAATGATCAATCGTACTTCTATTGTAATTGCACATCGTTTATCGACTATAAAGAATGCTGATTGCATTTATGTATTAGATAAAGGATTTATTAGAGAGTCTGGAACTCATGCTGAGTTAATGAATATCAATGGATTATATCATTCAATGGTATCTATCCAATCTGACTTACAATAATATTATCTTATAATTTATATTATGTTAAGTAAGATTTAAGTTGTTTTATCCCTTTACGCTTAATGTCTAAACTCAGTAATGCTATCTAGGAATTATATCAACCCTATTGATGGTTGATACTGGATAATGAAATTAATCAAATCGTCCAGGGATATTTCAGCTCGAGCACAAGCATCATGAATATCATCGCGGCTAACCCCAGCGGCAAAGGTTTTTTCTTTGAGTCGTTTTAGAACTCCTTTTCGATCCATACCATCATAACCAGTTGGCCTCATTAAGGAATATGCATGAATGAGTCCAGACAATTCATCGAATGCATAAAGCATTTTATCCATCTTAGTTTGAGGTTCTACCCCAAAATGAATATGTCCATGTGAAGCAATCGCTTGGATTACATCGGGATCAATATTTAAGGATTCGAGGTATTCGATAATCTTTTTACAATGTTGATCTGGCCATTGATCCCAATCTGCATCGTGTAATAATCCGGACATTTCCCATTTCCACGCTAATGTAGCATCTGCATGTTCTTTGTCTGTAGCCCAGGCTTTCATCAACCCACCAACTTGGAGCATGTGTAACGTTAGACGATCATTCTTAACCCATTCTTCTAATAATGAAAAGGCAACCTCCCGTGTAAGGAGATTGCCTCTGTTTTTTTCATCACCAAATGTATTTCTATTGAGTTTGAGATCAGCCATTTGGTTCTGTATTTTAAAATTTCGTTTATTTCTCAGTTATCTTAGTGTACAACGCATCCCATTTTTTCTCCTCAATTTCAAACTTTGCTTTGTCAGCAGGGACTTTTGCAAATTGTCTTTTGGTAGAGTAAATTTCAATCAATTGGTCAATTAGACGTTTATAGGTTTGAAATTCTGTCTTTCCTTTCGTAGAACTTTTCTCTACTTCAGGAACTGCTTTTAATAGGTATGGCAATGCTTTGTCTAAGTTGGCATCCTGTAGTTTTCTTAAATTATCTCTTCGGTCGGTTAACTCTTTTGGTGGTGGTGGTGTTTTTCCAGTTTTATCAATTTGTTTTAAGTTTGAGTCTTGCCATTTTTTTAAAATACCATTTACGATGTAATAATAGTCGGATTTTCCATTTGGCTTAGGATATGTCCATTTTGACTCTTTGCCAGCACTTGTAACTGTATTATCTTTCGATGTTGGTTCTCCTAAAATTTCTTTTACCTGTGCTTCGTTCATACCTAATGAAATTGTCTTACCATTTACTTGCTTTGAATTAGTCATCGTATATGAGGCATTAAATTCTCTAACTGTATCATTGATTAAGCCAATTTCGTCTTTGATTCTCAAGGCCTTATTCCAATAGTGACTGCCAGCATAGAACAATGCTGTACCTTCATCTGGCTTCGCCACACTTACCTTTGTTAAGTAATCTATCATTTTTGCCTCTTCTGCATCATAAGTGGGTAGATTCTTATAAGCATTTTCAGCATTTAGTCTATTGAAAAGAAGAAATCCATAGGTCTGAACAACTTCGATATTATTTGGTTCTCTTGAAATTTTATCTTCGATTCGTTTGAATTTTTTCGCTTCATCTTCCATTTCTAAGATAAAGTCAAGATCGTTGTATGTAAAGTATTTAACATCTGGATAGAGTTCAAGACCATCTTTTTTCATTTTATTAAATCCATCTACATCATCCTTTAGAAAATAGTAGTTCATTAGAAAACGATAAACAATATCGTTATCGGCACCGCCTATTTTTTGATCAGCCATACGCTTATAGAAGTATGCTGCGTCTTCTTCTTTGTTAGCGTTTTGATATGATACACCTGCTAGTAAATTTGCGGTTGTATCAAAAGTCATATTGGCAATTTTATTTTTTATAATAAAATCACTCCACTCCACTGTAGTTTTTAAAGATGGTGCGGCATTAGTCCAATCTTTCTTGTTGAAAAAATCAACGGATTCACCAAAAAAGGAAACATAGAAATTTATTGGTGCTGCACTATAGATTGGATCAATCATTAACGCTTTACTTGGGTCTAGGTCCAAATACTTTTTATACGCGGTAACTCCTTCCTCTCTCAATTTAGCCATATCTCCTGCAGCAGCATTTTTGATTAAATGAGATAAGATTGTAGCTTTTAGAATACTATATTCTGGTTTCGCTACTACCTTAGGTTTATTAGCCAACATATCCAATGCTTCTTTGGCTTTTGCATGTTGGTTTAGTGTTAGAAGGGTTTTGATTTCATCAAATTGTGCAAATGCGATTTGAGAAATAAACAAAAAGAATGATGCTATAACCAGGATTTTTTTCATGCCCGTAATTTGAAAATGAATGATAAAAAAATGTCTAATTTTTATAAAAGTGAATGTAACTAAATTTTATATGGATTCTTCAGTGTTGTCTGTTGCAGGTTGATCAGGTGCTGGTTTACTTATTTCAGAACCACCCTCTTGATTTTCAGTTGATGTAGTTTCTGTTTCTACTTCTTCTTCATTCAAATTGGTGATTGCTGCAATTTGATCTTCATCGTCTAATCGGATCAATTTAACACCCTGTGTTGCCCTACCTTGCTCACTGATTTGTGCGGTTCCAGTTCTGATGGTTACACCAGAAACGCAGGTAATCATTAAATCTTCTTTCGGACCTACATCAAGTATGCCAACCAATTTACCTGTTTTGTCTGTAACACTGATTGTTTTCACACCCTTTCCGCCTCTATTCGTTATACGGTATTCATCAATTGGTGTTTTCTTTCCATAACCATGTTCAGACACCACAAGGATAGTTCTTGTTTTATCGTCTTTGTTCACACAGACCATACCAACTACTTCATCGGTTGTATCATCTACTTCAATACCGGCAACTCCTATTGCTCCCCTTCCTGTTGGTCTAACTTTACTTTCTGGGAATCGTATTGCTCGTCCAGATTTTACAGCCAACATGATTTCAGAATTACCATCTGTTAGTTTCGCATTCAACAACTGATCGCCTTCGATGATGTTGATTGCATTAACGCCATTGGCACGTGGTCTGCTGAAATCTTCCAAGGCAGTTTTCTTAATAATACCTTGTTTGGTACATAGAACGATATAATGACTCTTTACAAATTCTTCGTCTTGTAGATTTTTAACATCGATGATGGCACGTATTTTATCATCTTGAGGCAGTTGCATCAAGTTTTGTATTGCCCTACCCTTACCTTGTTTTTCCCCATCAGGTATTTCGTATACTTTCAACCAATAACATCTTCCTTTTTCTGTAAAGAACAATAGTGTATGGTGTGTAGAGGCTACAAACAAATGTTCGATGTAATCTTCATTTCGTGTTTTACCGCCCATGGAACCACGACCACCTCTTTTTTGTTGACGGTATTCATCCGCAGATGTTCTTTTGATATAACCCAAATGAGAAACTGTGATCACTACATCTTCTTCTTTGATAAGATCTTCAATGCGAACTTCATTATCTAAATAGGTAATTTCAGTTTTACGATTATCACCAAATTTTTCTTTAACCTCAAGCAATTCTGTTTTAATTAATTCAAAACGTTTTCCTTCATCACCAAGAAGTTCTTGAAGCGATGTAATGAGTTTCATAATCTCATTATATTCTTCTTTGATCTTGTTAATCTCCATGCCAGTAAGACGTTGGAGTCTTAGTTCCAAAACTGCTTTGGCTTGAATTTCACTCATTGCAAATTGAGAGATCAATCCTTCTTTAGCTATTTCAGGATTTGCTGCATTTCTAATCAACTTGATTACTTCATCAAGATGATCAAGCGCGATTAAATATCCTTGAAGAATATGTGCTTTCTTCTCTGCTTCTCTTAATTGATACTTTGCTCTTCTGATTACTATTTCATGCCTAAAGTCGATGAAAATAGAAATCAAGTCTTTGATATTGAGAATACGTGGTCTACCTTTTACAATGGCAACGTTATTAATACCGTATGAAGTTTGTAAATCGGTGAACTTGTATAATTGATTTACAATAACATTTGCCACGGCATCTTTTCTAACATCAATTACAATTCGTGTGCCCTCGTTTTCATTTGATTCATTGTTAACATGGGTGATGCCATCAATGGTTTTATCTATTACTAGTTGTCCAATACGTGCAGTCAATACATCTCGACTCACTTGATATGGAACTGCGGTAATAACAATTTGCTCTTTACCATTCGCTTTGGTATCGATTGTGACAATTCCCCTCAACACTACCCTACCTCTTCCTGTATGCATAGCGGCTTTCACACCTTCCATACCATAGATGATACCGCCGCCTGGGAAATCAGGTGCCTTCACCAATTGCATCAATTCATCAATGGTGATTTCTTTATTTTCTATATACGCAATACAGCCATCAATAACTTCAGATAAATTGTGTGGCAACATATTGGTAGCCATACCAACAGCGATACCACTACTTCCATTGATAATCAAATGTGGTATACGTGTTGGAAGAACAGTTGGTTCTTCAATAGAGTCGTCAAAGTTTAGTTGAAAATCGATGGTGTCTTTATCGATATCATCCATCATAAAACCAGCAAGTCGTTGTAGTCTTGCCTCGGTATACCTCATCGCAGCTGGCCCTTCGCCATCTGGTGATCCGAAGTTACCTTGTTTATCAATGGTTGGATACCGTGTATTCCATTCTTGTGCCATACGAACTAAGGCATCGTATACAGCAGTATCACCATGTGGATGGTATTTACCTAATACTTCACCGACAATTCTGGCGCATTTTCTAGTAGGCTTGTTATAATCCATTCCCAACTCATTCATCGCAAATAGAATGCGTCTATGAACCGGTTTTAAACCATCTCTCGCATCAGGCAATGCTCTACCAACGATTACACTCATCGAATAGTCGATGTATGCCGCCTTCATTTGTTCCTCAATATTTATTGAGATTATTCTGTTGTTGTCGCTCGTCTGTTCGGGTAATTTTTGTTCGTCCATTTTGGTAGTAAAAAATCGCTTTTGTTAGCAATAAATTAGTATAAACAAATTTACCCAAATTGAGGTGTAAAGCAATGAAATAAAGCTAGAGTTTATCCACCTTTTATGCCAAAAAAAACTGCTTTTTGGGGAGTAATAAAATGTTGAAAATACGTGTACTGAACCCTATTCTCCAGCCATCTTCATAATGGTATTCCATTCTGATTCCAAGACCGGTTGAACAGACAATCTGCCTAAGCGAATTAAGGCCATTTGGGCTAAGCTTTTCTCGGCTTTTACCATAGCTAGGGTTACCGGTTTTTTAAGCTTTTTGTGAGGTTTGAAATCAACAGCTACCCATGCAATTTCATCAGTGGTTGGGTCTTGATATGATTCTTTGGCTACTTTGGCAATTCCAACGATTTCCATGCCCTCATTGCTATGGTAAAAAAAGGCAAAATCTCCTTTCTTCATTGCCTTGAGATTGTTTCGTGCGCCATAATTTCGAACCCCATCCCAAAAGGTAACACCATCTTTTACAAACTGATCCCATGAATACTTAAAGGGTTCTGATTTGATTAACCAATATGCCATGGTAAATTCAATTTAAAGGATGTTTTAATAACCACTGGCTAAGACATCTGCCAAGTGCATGGAAGTAACGGGATAGTTCTTGCGCTTAATAATTCCATTGATATGCATCAAACAACTCAGGTCGGTAGATATTAAATATTTTGATGCTGTATTGAGCACATGTTGTGCTTTTTGTTCTCCCATTGCTGCGGAAATATCTTCAAACTTTACGGCAAATGTTCCACCAAAGCCACAGCAGGTTTCATTATCTTGAAGTTCAACTAGTTCAAGTCCAGCAACTTTTGATAATAAAATTCTTGGTTCATTTTTTATTTTGCACTCCCTCAATGCTGCACAAGAATCATGGTAAGTTGCCTTTCCTTCTAGCTTAGCACCAAGATCATCTACGTTTAAAATATTGACAAGAAAATCACTGAGTTCGTATACTTTCTTTTGAATAACATTGACTTCTTTGGTATTCGATGCATTGTCAAAAATTTTGGGATAATAATTTTTGACGAATCCAGTACATGAAGCGCTTGGTACAACGATAAATTCTGCATCCTTAAAATCATTCATAAACTTATTACACACTTCCCTTGATTCACCCCAATAACCAGCATTGAAAGCGGGTTGTCCACAACAGGTTTGATCAGGATTGTAATGAACAGTACAGCCTGCTTTTTCCAATACTTTAATAGTATTAAATCCAGCTGTTGGATAGAGTTGATCCACAAAGCAGGGAATAAAAACATGCACATCTATTTTGTTCCCGTTCATATGGATAAGTTATGAATATGTTTAGAAAGTTGAATCATTTTTAATGCAGCATCAGCAGCTTCTTCACCCTTGTGACCATGCTTTCCACCAATGCGTTCAAGCGCTTGTTTTTTAGTATTCACTGTTAATACGCCAAAAATGGTGGGAACCGGTAAAAGAAGGTTCAATTGACTTACTCCATCGGATACCATATTGCATACATAATCAAAGTGGGGTGTATCGCCTTTTATGATAGTTCCCAATGCTATGAACGCATGTGGTTTGTGGCTTGTCTTATGCGTTTTGTCCCAATATTTCTTAATGGCAAATGGAATTTCTACCGCCCCAGGAACTTCTAATACTATTACTTCTTTAACACCTGCCTTTTTGAGTATTTTATGGCACCCTTTTTCTAATTCATCTAGGATATCCTTATTCCATTCGGTACGTATAATTACAACACAGGCACCTTTTGGATTAAAAGTGCCTGCAATGCTTTTAGTTGATTTGCCAATTGAAGCCATGCTCTATGATTAATTAATAACTCCTAGTCTAGACAAGTATTTGTCTACTACAAATCCTTTATCTGTTCTTGGGTATTTGTCTTTTATTGTTTGGTATAATTCAATTGCTTGATCAGTTTTTCCAGCAATTTCACTGAGTAAAGCACCACGGAAAAGGTATTCAGATGAAATGGCTTGATCTTCAGAAAAAATAGTACCTGCTTTTTTATAATGATCTATTGCTTCTTCATTTTTTTTCAACTCTGCATAAGCATCACCTAGAAGTCCTTCAGCCTTTGCTTGAATCTGAATGGCACCATGCGCATTAAATTCTCCTAAGAAGTTAACGGCTTGTTGGAATTGACCAAGGTGTAAATAAGCTTCACCGGCATATAGTTTAGCGAGATTAGCTGATTTGGTTCCTTCATATTTGTCAATTACCTTAAGAAATCCAGCCGCATTGGCATTACCATTTAAGGCAAGATTGAATGAATCTTTTCTGAAAAAATTCTCAGCAGTAAAAAGCTCTTCTGAAGCCTTTTGTTCTTTAGGCAATACTATAAAATTAGTATACGCAAGATATCCGCCCACTACAATTATTACAATTGAAAATATGGTAATGAGTTTCTTATTGTTTTTTTCCCAAAATCCTATTGCTTTGTTTACCACTTCTTGATCTGGCATTTCTGTTGTTTTTTTATCTGACATCGTTAGGTGAAATTTAATTATTAATCGAGGATAAAAGGATAATTAGGTTCTTGATAAACATCCTTTAATAGTTCATCATCATTCGGCCAAGGACTTTCTTCAGCAAATTTTACCGCATCATCAACAACTTGTTTAATTCTATCGTTGATGGCTTCGATTTGCTCTTCAGTCACTCCAAAGTTTTCAATCAGTTTAGCTTTGGTTGTTTCTATCGGATCTTTTTCTTTGTATTCTTCAACCTCATCCTTGCTTCTGTATTTTTGTGGATCACTCATTGAATGACCTTTGTAACGATATGTTTTCATTTCAAGAAGTGTTGGACCACCGCCTTCTCTAGCGCGTTTTACAGCCCTTGCAACAGCTTCGTGAACAGCTTCAGGATTCATACCATTAACAGTATCAGCAGGCATTTCATACGCATCTGCTAATTTGTATATATCGGTAACATTGGAAGTTCGTTCAACGGAAGTTCCCATAGCGTAATGATTATTCTCGCAAATAAATATTACAGGTAATTTCCAAAGCATGGCTAAGTTGAATGTTTCATGCAACATACCTTGACGAGCAGCACCATCACCAAAAAATGTAAGCGATACATTATCTGTGCCGTTATATTGTTCAGCAAAGGCTAATCCTGCCCCTGTACCAATTTGTGCTCCAACGATTCCATGACCACCAAAGAAATATTCTTTTTTACCAAAAAAGTGCATGCTTCCACCCTTTCCCTTAGAGCAACCAGTAGCTTTACCAAAAAGCTCAGCCATGCAAGAATTTGGTGTAACACCTTTAGCCAAGGCTAGTCCATGATCGCGGTAAGCTGTAATAAAAGGATCTTCTTGTCTAGTAGCAGTCATACATCCGGCTGCTAAAGCTTCTTGACCAATGTAGAGATGGCAAAAACCTCTGATTTTTTGCATTCCATATAATTGGCCCGTCTTTTCTTCAAAACGACGTAGCAACTGCATTAATTCGTACCAATAGAGGTAGGTTTCTTTTGTAAATGTTGTGGACCCCATAGCCTTAAAACACCTTTTTATGGATGAGTTGCAAATATAGTATGAAATTCACAAAAGATACCGTTCTGAGGGATTCCATTCAATTAAATTTATTATCTTTTTTTATACCTTTACTTATTCCCTATTTTGTTCAAAATCAATCATATCAGCCTCTTTCAATATCGCAATTATATCGATACAGGCTTTGATTTTAACGAACGAATAATCTCCTTCTGCGGTTCCAATGGCATTGGTAAAACCAATTTGCTTGACGCTATTTATACTTTATGTTTTTCAAGGAGCTATTTCAGCAAATCGGACACCTTATCTGTTTCAGATGGAAAGGTAGGTTTTGCCCTAAAAGCCTCTTTTGAAAAAAATACTGAATTACTCCCTGTCTCCCTCATTTTAAGGGAGAATAACCGAAAAGAGCTGTTGGTTGATAATAGTCTAGTTTCTCCCTTCTCACTTCACATAGGCAATTTTCCCATTGTTTTTATAGCCCCAGACGATGTGGAGTTGATCACAGGTACAAGTGAGCAACGTAGGAGTTTCATGGACGCACTGCTATCTCAAATGGATGCTGAATACCTCCGAAATCTCATCCGATATAATAAGACCCTTCAGGAAAGAAATAAATACTTAAAGCAAGCTTCAATACAACAACAAGTTGACCATACATTGCTTGATAGTTTTGATGAACAATTGATTGTGTTGGGAATTCAACTCATTGAGAAACGAGTAGCATTTTTTGAAAGCACCATTCCCGTTATTCAGGATTTATATGCATTCATATCCGGAGATAAAGAGAAACCCATATTGAATTTTTCTCCATCTGTTCTTGCAGAAAATTATGCAACACACATGGCTAATGCCAGGCAAAAAGATTTGATAACACAACGCACATCGGTTGGAATACATAGAGATGAATTAGAGATAACACTGAATGGGTTGCCATTCAAACAGATTGCATCACAAGGACAAAAGAAAAGTTTGTTATTTGCCTTGAAATTAGCCGAGTTTGTGACATTAAAAAGTCATTTTGGCTTTGAGCCCATTTTATTACTAGATGATATTTTCGAAAAACTGGATCAACAACGACTTTCCAAATTATTGGAATGGGTATGCATAAAAAATCAGGGACAGGTATTTTTAACCGATACGCATCAGGATCGAATAGAACAATCTCTCCGTGATATTTCTGTACCTTTCCAACTTATAATGCTAGTATAATATGTCGGATGCCATATCTCTTGGGGAAGCCCTTAAGAAATTTCTTGAAAAAAGTAGGATTAAGAATTCTATTCAATCCATGCAGATTGAAGACCATTGGTTAAAACTCATGGGAGAAACCATTGCAAAATATACAGACCGTATTGAAATTAAAAACGGAACACTGTTTATCTATACAGAAGTAGCTCCATTAAAAAATGAACTTGTGTTTCAGAAAGAACTTATCATCAAGCGCATCAATGAGAGTCTTGGCGATAATGTAGTAAAAGATGTTGTTATCTGTTGACAAGCTGTTAGAATGCTATTCGAACGCCTAATCCACCCCATCCTTCAAAACCACTGCCATTACCAAATTCAAACGATGGTTGCCAATCAATTGAAAGGTTTATAGGAGCCCCTTTTATTTTGTAATCTATTCCTAAAACTCCATCAATTCCAAGCAGTGTGGTGCCTTCATAATATTTTGAGTTATAGAAGCCAGCATGAGCACCTCCGCCATAGTACCAATTAAGCCCGTCAACATCAAGTAATGGAGCGTGTACTTCATACAATACCGTTGTTCTAACTCCACGTTTCCAAAAAGCAGCAATGCCTTCTAAATATTTGTAATCTCCAATGCTTTTTTTCAAGGTAATCGCACCAGGGTACATCTTTACTCCTATGGCAAAATCATATGATTCAGAAAGACTTTGTGACTTGACACTGTTTGGAAGAATGCAGATTAAAACGAAAGAGATGAGTAGTAGATTTTTCATAGGTGCAAGTAAACAACTATGAATGAGTTTCTTGAAGTTTACTATCAAAAAGTTTTCTTAAAATATCATCCAGCGAAATTTATGTAGTTCTGTAAATTGTCAATGGTGTCTTGTTGTTGTGAAATTGTTTCTTTCACGACATCATTAATTGAAATCACTCCAATAAATTGTTCAGCTTCAAACACTGGGAGGTATCGAATATTATGACTTGTCATAATCTCCATGCATTGTTCCAAGGTTGTTAATAGTTCTATTCGAGGTAGATATCCCGACATGATTTCAATGACTGTTAAATCACTCGAATTTTTTCCTTGCAGGATAACTTTTCGTGCATAATCCCTTTCCGTAAAAAGTCCAAGATAAACGTTGTTATCCATGATTACCACAGATCCAATATTATGATCAGACATAATTTTCAATGCTTGAAATACATTTGTATCGGAGCTGACGGTAATGTTTAATGATCCTTTTCGTTTGAAAATATCAGATACCGATTTCATACTTGGGTGTTTTAGGTATTAATTGAATTTAACACATAGTATGAATTGTATCAACGATTTCTATCATCAAATACGTAAAATCATTTATTCAAGAAATCAGTGCAATGAATGCTGTAGATCAGCTCTCCCCCACTTTGAAAGGATTTTCCCTTGTTCTAAGAGATATAATGTTGGGTTTGATCTGGCTGCTGTTTTTATGGAAACCAAATCGCCTTTCGATACAGGAAGGGTAAGTCCTTTTTTCGACAGCATCGTTTTTAGGTTATCGGCATCGGAGGAAACGACCAAAAAGTTGTTATGCTGAGTGTTGGCCATTTTTTGAATATTGGTAATCGTTTGTATTAATTCATCATTAAGTTCATCTTCATCCATTGACTTCGTAAATAGGACGTAGATCTTCCCTTTTGAATTAAGCACATCTTGTGTTGTATCGGTTCCACTTTCAGTAATGATAACAAAATCTTTGATAGCTGGCTTGGCATTTCCTTCACGAATCAACTTGTCATATCGTTTAATGAAGACATATGCACTATCGTTGAAATCTGCCGGGAAATGTTCCGCGTCAAATTCAAGTAATTTTCCATCTTTTTTGTATTCAAATGTAATCACCGTGCTGTCCGGAATTGCATCTGTTGGGATCTTCATCTTGTCTTGAATAGTCACGCCAACTTTAAATGGTAGGCAATCGAATAAAGGAAGATGATTTAGCACGTATACCTGAATCCAAATGGTTAAGATAGTAGTGGCGGCTAATAATGTAATGGCCCATTGGGGATTTAAGAGAGACGAAACTTTTGCTCGATTGTATAAAAGAATTCCAATTAAAACCAAGAGGATTAGATCTTTCAAAAAGGATTGTTCTGCAGTAAGCTTTATGCAATCTCCAAAACATCCGCATTCTCTAACTTTTCCTGATATTACAGCATATCCAGTGAGGAAGGTGAAAAATACGATGAGCCCAAAGAGCATCCAACTGAACCGCTTAAACTGCCATCCAATTAGGAGGGCAACGCCAGCAATGATTTCAAACGTTATGATAGATATCGAAAGGAATAATGCAAATGCATTCAACCAATCAATTCCCCACACTTCGAAAAATTCTTGCATTTTATAGCTCAAGCCTAATGGATCATTTGCTTTAATTAATCCACTAAAAATGAATAAAACACCAACAATAAATCGAGTTATATGGAGAATGAATTTCATGTGGTTAATTAAAGCGATTTGCCCTCTATCTGTTCAGAAATAAGAATTAAAGCAAATAAGGCATAATTAAGGATGTCTAAGAAATTGGCATCAATCCCTTCACTGATCAATGTTTCGCCATTATTGGAAAGAATCTGACGAATTCTATTGAGCTTCATCAAGATTAGATCGATAAAACTTTCTTCACTCATATCTCGCCATGCTTCGCCATAATCATGATTTTTATCAAGCATGGTATTTTTGGCAAACTTAATTTGGTGATCATATTCATGTTCCACTGTTTCAGCTGGCATCTCTTCCATCTCTGCATTTCCAATATTTAGCTGAATAAGTCCAATTACTGCATAATTGACAATTCCTTTGAATTCAGAAGTAATGTCATCACTCACCTTTTGGGTTTGCTTTTCCTGAATGGTGCGAACTCGTTTAGCCTTTATAAAAATTTGATCGGTGATTGAAATTAGTCGTAAAACCCTCCAAGAAGTACCATAATCCTGCGTTTTCTTCATGAAAATATCCTTACAGGAAATCACGGCTTCGTCGTATTGTTTGTCTGTAATGGAATTCATTTTTAAAATGGTTAAATTATTTTCTTTCACCGTAACAGAATTTAATGGATTTTTGAAGTGATATTCTACAAAAATAAGAAAGAAAACAGATGTTTACACTTAAATCAAGGGGAAAGGAATTACCGATACATCGTCCTTTAGTTATGGGTGTAGTAAATAGAACGCCCGACTCATTTTACACAGCTAGTAGAATGGAGTCTGAAGAGGATTATAAGTCATTAATTGACAAGATGGTATCTCATGGTGTTGATATTATTGATGTAGGTGGACAATCAACAAAGCCAGGAGCTGAAATGATTTCCATTGAAACTGAATTAGAACGTGTTATTCCTACTATTGAATATATACGAGACAATTACCCCACTATTTGGATCTCGGTAGACACGTTTAATTCCGCAGTAGCGGAGGCAGCCGTTCTTGCTGGAGCACTGATTGTGAATGATATTAGCGCTGGCACGCTGGACAATAAAATGATTGAAACGGTTTCTGCATTGAACTGTACGTATTGCTGTATGCATATGCAAGGTACCCCTGAGACTATGCAACATAATCCGACATATGATGATGTTGTGGAAGAAGTGATTGCCTTTTTAAAGACTAAAATTTTAGCATGTAAACGCGCAGGTATAGATAGTTTGATTCTTGATCCTGGTTTTGGATTTGGTAAAACTCTCCCGCATAATTATCAATTGGTAAAACAATTAAATAGGTTGTCTGCACTTGGATTTCCACTCTTAACAGGCTTTTCAAGGAAATCAATGATTTATAAATTATTCGACATTTCCCCTGAGGATGCGCTCAATGGAACCACTGTCTTGAATACGTTTGCTATTCTACATGGGGCATCTATTATACGAGTACATGATGTAAGAGAAGCAAGACAAGTTGTTCAACTTATTGAGGCCATCATGAAATCATCTTAGATTCTATAGTAGTACGAATTATAGGACATAAAAAAAACTGCCGAATCAAAATGAATGATTCGGCAGTTTAGTACTAATAAAAAAAATTATTTTCTACCAAAATTTGGCATTGGTCCAGCAGCTGGTTTCTTTTCTTGATCTTTAACTTCAACTACTTCAATGTCGAACATTAAACTTTCGTTAGGCTTAATGGCAGGAGCAGCACCTTGAGGACCGTATCCTAATAAAGAAGGAATGAACATTTTACCCTTACTTCCTACTCTGAAAACGGTAATACCTTCTAACATACCCTGAATTGCACCTTGTCTTTTAGAAACAAAATAGAAGGTTTCCAAAGGATGTGGTTGAATCTGTTTTGTAGAATCTGTATTCGAGTCAAATGCTTTACCCTCAAAATTGTATCCAGTATATTTGATACCTACTACTTTACCAGAATCTGCCATTAGGCCAGTTCCTTCTTGTTCAATTTTTACATATACGTTGTTATTTACTTTTTGAGCCTGGATGTTGTTTTTAACCAAGTATTTTTCAATAACAGCTAATTCTTTGTCTTTGTAGTCAGACAATTCTTTTCTGTAATCCAATACCGCTAAATCTCTTGCGCTTTTGCCTTCGCCTTTTTTGAATGCAGCAAGAACTTTAATGGTAACTTCTTGTTTGTCACCTTTTTTCATGTAAGGAGGAATACCAAATTCTGGTCTGTTTTGCATAGTATCAAATAATTGATAACAAACTGCACTATCTCCTACTTTCATTTTTGCTAAAAATTCAGAAAAGTCATGATGACGACCAACGCTATCAACTTGGTCAAATACTGGCATAACACCATAGGTAGTCATTACCACTGAATCTTTAAAAGTTACTTTGTATTGAAATTTTACGATGTCTCCAACAGCAAGTTGTTCTCCTTTGTCTCCTTTGATAATCTTGTATTCAAGACCAGATTTGGTTTTATCAAAACCAATATTCTTACACGCACCGAAAACTAGCATTGTAAGAATTGATAAAAGCAAGGTTGTTTTTTTCATTTTATTATAGTTATTGTTTGGATAGAAATTCTTTAAGTGCCGATTTAAATTGTTTTACATTGTCTTCAACTGAGTCGAAACTTCTTCCTCCAGAAGCATTGTAATGACCGCCCCCTTGAAAATAAGTTCGTGCAAAGCTATTACAATCAAATGTTTCTTTGCTCCTAAATGACCATTTTCTTTCTTCGTCACGGTCGATCAATAATGCCGCCATTTCGATACCCTTTATGGAAAGCGGGTAGTTCACCAATCCCTCAGTATCCCCTGTTTTGAGGTGGTATTTCAATACATCTTCCTTTGGAATTGCGATAATAGCGGTATTGTACTCATATAAAACTTCCATTCTATGAGACAAAACATGTCCTATAAAACGGAGTCTGTTCTCCAAAAAGTTATCATAAATAGCTGAATGGATATGTGGGTGGTTGATATCATAAGACTTCAACTTGGCTACCATCAAATGAACTGATGACGTAGTGGATGAGAACCTAAATGAGCCCGTATCGGCCATCACCCCTGCATACAAGCAAGAGGCGATGTCTTTATCGATCAAGTCTGCCCCACCACTGTTAATAATGAAATCATAGATCATCTCAGCCGTAGAGCTTTTTGAGATATCACTAATTCCGTAGTTAAAACTTTCTGTTTGGGGTTCACGGTGATGGTCTATCAATACCTTCTTGCAGGGAAGATTGGTTAGGATAGTCTCCATGTGGCGTGTGCGACTGAAATGGTTAAAATCGAGGCAGAAAAGCCATTGAACACCTGATAGTATCGTTTCAGCGGTTGACTTCTTAGATTCAAAATCAATGACTTCATCCGCCCCAGGCATCCATTTTAAAAAATCAGCCCAGTTTGTAGGTGAAATAACTGTTGCGGTATGTCCACGTTTTTTTAGGTAATGGCATAACGCTAAAGCGGAACCCATAGCATCAGGGTCAGGTTTTTGATGCATTGTTATAGCAATAACCTGAGGAGTAGATAATTCACTAAAAACCTGATTAATTTGTTCCATGTGGACGGCAAAGGTACATCGGAGGTCTTAAAGTACAATAAAGTAGTTTTTTGCTTGGGAGATGCCCATTCTTCAGTTAACTTTGCATTCCAAAATAAAAATGAACATGACGAACAGAACTTTTACGATGATTAAGCCAGATGCTTTTGGAAATGGACATACAGGTGCCATTCTTCAAAAAATTGAGGCAGCTGGATTTAAATTTATAGCCCTTAAATTGACCAAACTTTCTGCAGAAAAAGCAGGTGAATTTTATGCAGTCCATGCTGCACGTCCTTTCTATGGTGAATTGGTTGAATTCATGAGCAGTGGTCCAATTGTTGCTGCAATCTTAGAAAAAGATAATGCAGTAGAAGAAT
>CANGBH010000026.1 GCA_947451935.1 Chitinophagaceae bacterium | reverse complement strand
TAGATCCTGCCTTGTCATTTGTCCCAGAGGCTCTTGCACCACCAAACGGTTGTTGTCCTACCACCGCTCCAGTTGGTTTATCATTTATATAAAAATTACCTGCAGCATTTCGTAATTTCTCAGTAGCAATGTCAATTGATGCCCTATCATTGGAGATAATTGATCCAGTTAATGCATACGGAGAGGTGCTATCTAATAACGCCAACGTTTCTTCAAACTTTTTCTCTGGATAAACATAAATAGTTAATACAGGTCCGAAAATCTCTTCACACATCGTGGTAAATTTTGGATCGAAAGTCTCTATTACTGTAGGCTCAACAAAATACCCTTTTGTCTTATCACAATTTCCACCAACCAAAATGGTTGCTTTGGATGAACGTTTGGCTTTATCTATGTATGACTTGATATTATTGAATGATTTTTCATCAATAACAGCGGTGATAAAATTTCCAAAGTCTTCAACTGAACCCATCTTAAAACTCTTAACCCCTTCTATCAATTTTTTCCGAATAGAAGCAGCTAAATTAGATGGTATATATGCTCTTGATGCTGCAGAACATTTTTGTCCTTGAAACTCAAATGCACCTCTTAATAATGCTGTTGCAACAACCTCGGGATTGGCAGTTCGATGTACCATCACAAAATCTTTACCACCAGTTTCACCAACTATTCTAGGATACGATTTATACTTAGAAATATTCTCCCCTATTGATTTCCACATGGAATTAAATACACCAGTTGAACCAGTAAAATGAACGCCACCAAAATCCTTATGTGAAAAACATACTTGTCCCAGTGTTGGTCCATCAACATAAATCAAATTGATTACTCCATCAGGAAGTCCAGCCTCTTTCATCACTTTCATAAACATTTGAGCTGAATACACTTGAGTATTCGCAGGCTTCCAAACTACCGTGTTTCCGCATAGTGCAGCAGATGCCGGAAGATTACCTCCAATAGCAGTGAAATTAAATGGTGTAATAGCTAAGACAAAACCTTCAAGAGGTCTGTATTCTAATCTATTGTGTGTTCCAAGCCCACTAATAGGCTGCTGATTATAAATTTCTGATAAGAAATGAACATTGAAACGAAGAAAATCAATTAACTCACAGGCACTATCTATTTCAGCCTGAAAAATCGTTTTGCTTTGTCCCAACATGGTAGTTCCGTTCATGTAAGGGCGATATTTTGTAGCAATTAAATCAGCCGCTTTTAAAAAAATGGCCGCTCTACTTTCCCAAGGCATAGATTCCCAACTTGATTTAGCCGCTAGTGCTGCTTCAATAGCCATGGTTACATGCTTCGTTTCACCTGAATGAAAATAACCAAGTATATGCTTCTTTTCATGCGGTGGTCTAATAGCAACTAACGACTTAGTTCTTACCTCTTTTGAACCAATATACATTGGTATATCGAGTACTGAAGATTTTAGTTCTTGAAGTACTTCTTTTATACGTTTTCTTTCAGGTGAATTTGGTGAATACGAAAGAATAGGTTCGTTTTGAGGCAAGGGTAAATAGTAATTTCCGTTACTCATGAGTATAATTTTATGAAATATTATCTTTCTCTTTCATTAAATATGCCTTGATAAATCCGTCAAGTTCACCATCCATTACAGGTTGGACATTCCCAACTTCAAAATCAGTTCGATGATCTTTAATCATTTTATAAGGATGAAAAACATAACTCCTGATTTGACTTCCCCACTCAATCTTTTTCTTAGATGCATTGTTGGCATTTTTCAATTCTTCTCTTCTCCTTAGCTCTTCCTCATACAACTTACTCTTTAACATTTTTAGAGCCTTTTCCCTATTTTCTCCTTGAGTTCGCGCTTGTTGACATTCAACTATAATACCACTTGGAATATGCTTAACCCTTACAGCTGTTTCCACTTTATTTACGTTCTGACCACCTTTACCACCTGATCTATAAAATTCCCATTCAATATCTGCTGGACTAACTTCTATATCTATTGAATCATCCACTAATGGATATACATAGACTGATGCAAATGAAGTATGTCGCCTAGCATTACTATCAAACGGAGAAATTCTGACTAAACGGTGAACCCCATTCTCAGCTTTTAAAAATCCGTAGGCGAATGGGCCTTCAAATTGCAATACTGCACTTTTAATTCCAGCGCCATCCCCAGACTGCCAATCCAATTCAGTAACTGTCCATCCTTGCTTTTCTCCATACATACGATACATCCGGACAAGCATCTCTGCCCAATCCTGACTCTCCGTACCACCTGCTCCACTGTTTACTTGCAAAACTGCTGGTAATTCATCTTCTGGTTGATTCAACGTAGACTTAAATTCCGTTTCATCCAACATCAATATGGCTTTATCGAATGCGATTTTTGCTTCTTCTTCCGTGCATTCAGCAGCTTTCCAGTAATCAAACAAAATTGAAAAATCCTCCACAGCAGATTCTGTGTTCAAATACAGGTTTAGCCAATATTCATTTAGCTTGATTGTTTTTAATATTTCAGTAGCACGGGCATTATCATCCCAAAAACCTGGGGACAATGACTTTTGTTTGTCTTCTGTTATTTTATGTTCGCGGTTAGCGACGTCAAAGAAACCTCCTCAAGACGGAAAGACGGTCTCTCATAACTTTGATCTGTTCTATTGTCATAGGTGTAAAATTAAATAAATTGAGGGAATAGAATGTAAAAAAGTCGTTTTAAAGAACTAACAACAGAATTTATTGTTTAGTTATTATGACCAAGGCCTATAACTTTCTTTTTTCCTGGCAACTTTTCCCAGAAATGTGCATTTATAACGAGGGTATCAGGCCCAAATCAGGAACCTACAAAATCAATTCTACACCTGAAAAAATGTTGATGTCGATTGAGATGAACTGGGTCAGTATTGAAAATAATGCCTTTTCCTCTACTTATGAAATTATCGCAGATGAAGAAATCCACCCATTTTACGACCAGCATATTGCAGAAAAAGCCTGTTTAAAATTTATTGACAGCCATTGTTTTGAGGTTTATTTATATACTAATGACAATATCAATTTAAAAATTACACATCAGATTATGCCCAATGGGTATTTAAAACTGATTGAAGAAGGCAAAAGAAATGATGGATCCGTTTATCAAAATGAAATTTTTTATCATAAGCAACTTAGTGTGTTACCTTACTCATCATCTACTTCCGGTGCAATCATTCGTCCTACAGAGGAAGGTGTTATTCGACACAAAGCATTGACTTCAATGGAAGAACAGACTAATATTCAATTAGCTCAAATCCGTGAGCAAGTAGAGTTATTAGCAAAACAGGCACAAGAAATACACAAGAGAAAAGAACTTTCACTGTTAATTTATTCTGCTAAATTGAATTTTGTTCCGGTAATTGGCCAACATTATTATCTATATGAAAAGAAAGACAGCTCCTATATTCTTTCATTAGTTGGGCCTAATGAATGGGGGCCAAATTCGCCATATAAAAATTGTTGTGCATCGGTAAAACTGCTAGCAGATCATACTTGGATGGAGATTGCCTAAATCCTATTTACCTTTTCTTGTTGATTTGAATTCCTATTCCGACCAATGATTTAAATTGAAGTGCGGGAGAAGTATTGTCTTTGCCAAAAAGCTTTAAATCATCATCGTATATGAAATCAACCTCCCATGTTAGTGCGATTATTTTAGTTAATGAAACACTTAAAAAATTTGTCATAAATAAATCTACATTTTTCGGATTTCGTCTATAATTCGAAAAAAGATCTAAGCGCGTTTTAAGTGAAATATTTTTAGCAATATCCTTTAGGTAATTAAGTGTAACAAAGGAACCGAATTCTAAATTACTTTTTTCTCCAGGTGTAACACCGTATAGTCCTTTATTGGATAAAGCTGTATCCCTTACAATTACCCAGCGTGTTGTAACAGGAGAAGCGAAAACAGAGAATTTTTGACTCTTCTTAAAATCTAACCCTATACTGCCTAATAGGTACCCAGGAGCGAAAAAGCTAGAGGCATAATTTGCTTTACCATCTTCATAGGTATATCCATTAAATAATTGTGATCGTAAATTTAAAAGTCCAGTAAAGTTAATATGATCATTGAGAGAGTATCCATATTTAGAAAGTAGGTCAAAACGATCATCATTTTTCCTACTGCCTAAACTTGAAGAGTTCACATACCCTAAGTTAAAGTCAAACATATTATCCCAGTTATGCTTGTCTTTTTTATAATTAGCATGAGCATTAAAAATTGAACTAAGCGACATGGAAAAATCATCACCGCCTGCAGACCAGTTTGCCAGTGATGCTTGAGCAACGGATAAATTATAAAGAATACCTTGATCCCAATTATTGAGTGAAGTGTCTACCGCCTTAGTTTGTAAATGCTTATCTAACTCTTTTTTCAACACGCTTATTGTCCCCAATTGTGCAACTGAAATGTTACCCCAAAAAAGAGAAGCAGAAATCAGCATGATGTAACGATAACTCATAAAATTCAGCTGTTGAGGTGTAAGTGTAATTGAGTGTAAAATTATTTATTCTCAGATAATAATCAACATAATCATAAAAAAAAGAACCCCCAGTAGGGAGTTCTTTTTTTTATGATTGCAAATCTTAAATTTTTACTTTACTTCTTCGAATTCAGCATCAGTTACATTTTCTGAGCCAGCATTTCCAGTTGAATTCGCTTGTTGGCCATCAGAGTCTGTAGCACCTGCTGCATTAGAAGCGTTATACATATCTTGGCTTGCTGCAGTCCATGCATCATTCAATTCTTTAGAAGCTTCATCAATTTGTTCGATATTTTGCAACTTATGCGCTTCTTTTAATTTAGAGGCAGCAGCTTCAATCACAGCTTTTTTCTCAGCTGGTATTTTATCGCCAAACTCTTTTAATTGTTTTTCTGTTTGGAATACAAGTCCGTCAGCTGCATTGAGTTTATCAATTTTTTCACGGGCTTCTTTATCTGAAGCCTCATTTGCCTTAGCTTCATTCTTCATCTTTTCAATTTCCTCTTTAGTAAGACCACTACCCGCTTCAATTCTAATCTTCTGCTCTTTTCCTGTTCCTTTATCCTTGGCACTTACATTCAGGATACCATTAGCATCAATATCGAATGTTACTTCAATCTGAGGCACACCTCTAGGTGATGGTGGAATATTGTCAAGATTAAACATACCAAGGGTTTTGTTTTGATTAGCCATTGGTCTTTCTCCTTGTAATACTTGAATCTGAACACCAGGTTGATTATCAGCTGCAGTAGAGAATGTTTCTGATTTCTTTGTTGGGATGGTTGTATTTGAAGGAATCAATACAGTCATCACCCCACCTAATGTTTCTATACCTAATCCAAGTGGTGTTACATCAAGTAAAAGAACATCTTTTACTTCACCAGTAAGAACGGCACCTTGAACGCCTGCTCCTATAGCTACGGCTTCATCCGGGTTAACACTCTTATTTGGTTTTTTGCCAAAGAATTTTTCTACAATTTCTTGCACTTTAGGTATACGTGTAGAACCACCCACTAAGATCACTTCATCAATTTCTGAAACACTCATTCCAGCATCTTTCAAAGCTTGTTCACATGGTCTCAAGCAACGTTCGAAAAGTTTATCTGCCAGCTGTTCAAATTTTGCACGGCTTAATTTTTTTACCAAGTGCTTAGGCACACCATCAATGGCTGTTACGTATGGTAAATTAATTTCTGTTTCAGTTGAAGAGGAAAGTTCCACTTTTGCTTTTTCAGCAGCTTCCTTAAGACGTTGAAGAGCCATTGGATCTTTTCGTAGATCTACATTTTCTTCTTGCTTAAATTCATCTGCTAACCAATCCATGATTACCTTATCAAAGTCATCACCACCTAGGTGAGTATCTCCATTGGTAGATTTTACTTCAAAAACACCATCTCCAAGTTCGAGTACTGAAACGTCGAATGTACCACCTCCCAAATCGTATACAGCAATTTTACTATCTACGTTCTTTTTATCAAGTCCGTAAGCAAGTGCTGCGGCAGTAGGTTCATTAATAATTCTGCGGATGTTCAAACCAGCTATTTCACCAGCTTCTTTTGTAGCCTGACGTTGTGCATCATTGAAATAAGCAGGAACAGTAACAACCGCTTCATTTACTTCATGGCCAAGGTAGTCTTCAGCAATTTTCTTCATTTTTTGCAAGACCATAGCACTTATTTCCTGTGGAGTATATAAGCGACCATCAATATCAATACGAACCGTATTGTTATCTCCTTTTGCAACCTTATATCCCCAATGTTTAATCTCTTCCGTTACTTCGTCAAAACGTCTTCCCATGAAGCGCTTAACACTTGTGATGGTGTTAATAGGGTTCGTAATGGCTTGCCTTTTTGCAGGGTCCCCAACTTTACGTTCTCCATTCTTTAAAAAAGCCACTACGCTAGGGGTCGTCCTTCTTCCTTCGTCGTTCGCAATCACCACAGGTTCGTTAGCTTCCATAACTGATACACAGCTATTTGTTGTACCAAGATCAATTCCGATAATCTTTGCCATAAATTGAATTTTAGATAAACTATGAATAGCAATAGATATGCCGCATAGGATTTCAGGTAATCTTGTCAGTTATGGGTGTAATAATATGTCAAAGGGGTAGTTATGCATTAAATAGAGGATCAAAATGGCATAAAATCTACCAATGTCTGAGGGGTCAATAGTATCAATTGCTCAACTTTTCGACAATTGAATCCACTATCATAGTAGCATGCACCCTTGAGTTTTCAATAAACCATTTATTGGTTTTTAGTCCCCCGCAAATAACACCAGCTAAATAAATTCCTTTTTGGTTGGTTTCCATTGTATTTATATCGTAGCTAGGAGTTGAATATTCATCAGTATTGAGGGTGATTCCTAATGACTTCAATAGGTTGAAATCGGGTAAATAACCTGTCATGGCCAATACAAAATCATTCTCTATGGCTATCTCTTTCCCATCTGCAGTTTGTAATGTAGCTGTATGGTCAGAAATGTTTTTAATGCTAGCATTAAAGTAAGCCTTTATTGAACCTTCAGCAATCCTGTTTTCGATATCTGGCTTTATCCAATATTTTACAGAGTCGCGAATGGATTCATCTCGAATAACCATGGTAACATCTGCACCTTTGCGCCACGTTTCCATGGCTACATCAACAGCTGAATTAGCCGCACCAATAACGATAATTTTTTGTCCGAAGTAAATATGAGGTTCTTTATAATAATGATGAACCTTACTAAGTTCTTCACCGGGTATATTCATTAAATTGGGAATATCATAAAATCCCGTGGCAACAATGATGTTTTTTGATTGATAAATTCCTTTTGATGTGCAAACCGAATAAGATCCGCCAGCCTCAACTACAGATTCTACTTTTTCGTATAAACGGATATTTAGTTTCCAATGTAAGGCCACTCTTCGATAGTATTCAAGTGCCTCGGATCGTGTTGGCTTGGGGTTATGTGATATAAAGGGCACATCTCCTATTTCTAATTTCTCCGACGTAGAGAAAAAAGTCATATTCAGGGGATAATTATAAATAGAATTCACCAATGCTCCTTTTTCAATGATAGTATAGGATAAATTCTTTTCAACACAAGCAATTGCACAAGCTAGTCCTATTGGACCCCCACCTAAAATCACAACATCAAATTCTTTCATGCTTTTCATAATTTAAATCGCACTAGATTCTTTAACCTTAAAACTAAAATTACGCTGTAACACATAACTAAATCCAACTACAATGAATGTGGTCATGACTTTTGAAATAGTAGGATAAATATGAAAATGCTCCACAAATAGCTTAAGAAAAATATAATTTAAAAATAGACTAAAAGAAACGGTAACAAAATATCTAAAAAATTGAATGCGTCCTTTTAAAGGAGATTCACTAAAGACGATATACCTCATTAAGAAAAACCCAGTAGGGAAGCTTATTAGAAATGCTAGCAAAAATGCAGCTATGTGTGGACTAATGGAGACAATACCTAAGTTTAGCACTTGCTTTTGAAGTATAAAATTATAATTTACAAAAAACAAAAAGATATCAAATAGTGTATTTGCTCCACCACAGGCAGCATAACGAAATGTTGTTTTACTAAAGAATCGTTTGAATAATGGATAAAAAAAATCTAAAATTTTTTCGATAAATAATTTCACAAGAAACAGTTAGATGAAAAATTAATTGTTGAATTTGAAAACATAGGTTGCATGTTTTTTTGAAAACACCGCTCCTATTGTATAGTGTACTGATAACATTTTGGAATTAAAATCACCTACCCAAGATAATTCCAACTCTTCATAGTTAGGTAAAGGCCTAGTATATTCTTGAAGTTTCATAAACATAGCAGATTCAAGTCCATGATTTCTGTATTTTTCTTTGGTCCCCATGATGATGGCCCTCATTCGAGTATGTTTCACAGTCCATTTATTCCAAAGAAAACGAAGCTTTCCCATCAAATTGAGTTTCCCATTAAGTCCTTTGATAAGCTCATTTGTATCTGGAAGAATCATGGTAAAAGCAGCAGGATCATTATTCACATAGGCATACCAAATGAGTTTAGGGTCCATTACTGGTTTGATTTTAGTAATAGTTTCAGTTATCGTTTGCTCTGTAACTGGAGTAAACCCATCAAAATCTTTCCATGCATCATTATATATTTCCATAAAATCATGGGCATACTTCTTGATGTTTGAAACATCTAAATGCTCGAATGAATTTCCATTTCGTTTAGAAACCCAGGTAGCAATTTTTGCTACTTTTTCGGGGAGACCTTTTCGAATATCGATAGAATTAGAAATCTGCTCGTACTTAATTGTGAAGCCATAGTTTTCAAAAAGGGATTTATAGTATGGGGGATTATAATTCATCCCATAAAAAGGAGGTTTAAAGCCTTCAATAAGCAAGCCCCACCACATGTCATTTTCTCCAAAATTTATAGGCCCGTTCATAGCCTTCATTCCATGAAAGGTGAGCCAGCTTACTGCTTTATCAAATAATACATTAGCTGCATCTTTAGAGTCGATACATTCAAAAAATCCACACCCACCAGTAGGCACATCTTCTTTAAACGCTTTTTTGTCGTTGATAAAAGCGGCAATTCTACCAATCGTTTTTCCGTTATTGTCATTTAAAATCCAACGGGTACATTTCCCAAATTGAAAAAAATTGTTCTTTTTCGGATCAAATACTGACTCTATATCATTTTGAAGTGGGCATACCCAATTGGAATCATCCCTATAGATATCAAAGGGAAGCAAGAAAAAAGCTTCTTTTGTCGCACTATTATCAACTTCAATTAACTGCATACTGATCAATTATAGTGCAAAATTACCGAATCGAGATTAATGTAAGGTTAGCTAGGCTAAAAATAAAGGGAATTGTACCTTTGATATAACTTATTATTTTATGCTGAGTTCGATTATTAGAGAGAAAACGCGGGAAGCCCTTATAGATTTGTACGGAATAGAGTCTGAAAAGGGTGAGTTTCAGGTTAATCCTATCAAACAAGACTTTAGTGGTGACTATACCATCGTACTATTTTCTCTCATTAAAACATTGAAAATCAGTCCAGATAAGTTAGGAAATGAACTCGGAGAATACCTCATCAAAGAAAACAGCGATCTCATTACCGATTTTTCAATAATCAAAGGTTTTTTAAATCTGACTATAGCATCTAGTTACTTCGTCGATTTGCTGAACAAACATTATCAAGATGGTTGTTTTGGGAAATCACCTTTGAATGGTAAACGTGTAATGGTAGAATACTCCTCTCCCAACACCAATAAACCACTTCACTTAGGTCACCTTAGAAATAATTTTTTAGGCTGGAGTATTGCAGAAATTCTAAAAGCGAACGGCTACGATATTATCAAATCTTGTATCGTTAATGACAGAGGTATCCACATTTGCAAAAGTATGATTGCTTGGTTAAGGTATGCCAATGGAGCAACCCCATCTTCTACTGAAATGAAAGGTGATCACTTTGTTGGAGATTACTATGTAAAGTTCAATGACGCTTATAAACAAGAGGTAGAAGAACTGATTGCTAAAGGGCTAGATAAAACAAGCGCTGAAAAGGAAGCTCCTATCATGAAGGAGACACAACAAATGTTACTAGACTGGGAAAATGGCAAAGAAGATGTCATGGAACTTTGGCGTAAAATGAATCAATGGGTTTATGATGGATTTGATGTGACCTACAATAGAATTGGGTCGGATTTTGATAAAACATATTATGAGAGTGACACCTATTTATTGGGTAAGGATACGGTTAATCTTGGTTTAGAAAAGAACGTCTTCTACAAAAAAGATGACGGAAGTGTTTGGATTGATCTTACTGATGAGGGGCTTGATGAGAAACTCGTTTTAAGAAAAGATGGAACATCAGTATATATTACACAAGACATTGGACTAGCACAAAAAAAATATGAAGAGTTTAAAATAGACCAAAGTATTTATGTGATTGGTGATGAGCAAAATTACCACATGAAAGTTTTACAATTGATTTGTAAAAAGCTAGGTCTTCCATATGCTTCGGGTATACATCACTTATCTTATGGCATGGTTGAATTACCCACCGGAAAAATGAAAAGTCGAGAAGGCACGGTAGTTGATGCAGACGATCTCATCAAAGAGATGATTTCAATATCAAGTCAGCACACTCAAAGTTTAGGAAAAGTAAACGATTTTGAAGAAAATGATTTGATTGCTTTATATGATACCATTGGGATAGGAGCATTAAAATTCTTTTTATTGAGAGTTGATCCAAAGAAGAAAATGATTTTCAATCCAGAAGAATCGATTGATTTTCATGGCTTCACTGGCCCCTTTGTTCAATATGCCTATGCACGTATCCGATCAATCTTAAGAAAGAATACGACTGAAACAGCAGCTAGTCCATCTAAGATTGAGTTGTTACCAATGGAAAAAGAATTACTTCTATTACAAGAGCAATACGAAACTATACTCATTCAATCGGCAAACGAATTAAATCCATCTCTCATTGCTATTTATCTATTTCAGTTAGCACAGTTATTCAATTCGTTTTATGCAGCTCACTCTATTTCAAATGCTGAGACAGAAGAAAAGAAACAGCTTAGATTAAAAATAGCAAGTTTAACATCTGTAATACTTTCTTCTGGCATGCAATTACTAGGAATAAAAATGCCTGAGAAAATGTAATCCAAACATCTTCTCAGGCAATATATTTTAAACAACTCATTTACTTAACGTTGGCCAGGCATTCCCTTTACTGATCTAAATTGTTTCAAACTAGGGTCCATTTCAATGGCTTTGTTACAAAGTGTTTCACCATTATTTTTATCTCCTGTTTTTAAGTAAGACATTCCAATCATATAAAGTGCTCTAGCATCTTCTTTGTCTAAGTATAGTACTTTATCCCAATAGTTAATGGCTTCTTTATAATTTCCAGCTTTATAGTAGTTGTCAGCAAGATTATTTAAGATAGCAATATCACCGGGTCTTTTTTCCAACAGATTTTTCATCAACTCAGTACCCTTCTCAGGCATTCCTGCAGCAACATATGAATTAGAAATATTTTCAATAAAATCATCATCAATTTTATAGCCTTTTTCGATTGCTTTTTCGAAGTACACAACAGCTGATTTATCATCATTCATGGCTGAATATGCCATAGCCATTTCGTTTAACAGTCTGGAATTATTTTGATCTAACTCTACTGCAGCTGAATAATAACGAACTGCTGCTTTAAAATTACTCATATCAACTAAGGCTCTTGCAAATAAGGTAGGAATTTCACTATTCTTTGAATCTTCTTTAAATGCTGCCTCTAGATATTTGAACGAATTTCCATAATCTTCTTTCTCATAGAAACTCTTTCCAATCATATAATTTAAGCGGTTAACATTATCAAGCGTTAGAAGATGTGTACCATATTTGATGGCATCATCCCATCTTCTGTATGAGAAGAATATTTCAGTTACTTTTTGGAGGGAGACAATGTCGTTGGGGTTTGATTCAAGAACAGTTAAGAAGCTTTTCCTAGCCAAGTCATATTGCCTAGTTTCCAGTGCTTCGATTCCAAGAAGCCTATTCGCTTCAACCTGTTTAGGATCTGCAGCAACTGCTTTTTGGAAATAGTCAAGCGCCATTTTATGACGTCCTGCTTCTTTTTCTGAATTTCCTTTTAGTAAATAAGATTTTACACTGTCGTAGTTTTCAATTGCGTAAGTAAATGAAAACGACATAAATAGCAAGCTAAGTAGGAGTATCTTTTTCATGGGGTTGGATTTTATATGAAGAAATTTTCTTCATTATACATCCAGATAACGGCGGAAGGCAGATATTTATTACGTTTTGACCCTCATTTTCAAGATTTTCAGCATAAATCAAGTCATTATTCACGTAATTTCCCGTACCCCAGAACTCAGTTAAGTCGCTATTAAAGATTTCTTTCCAGACCGAAGGTGGTCCAGAAAGGGTGATTTTCCAATCAATTCTTTCCTTTGGCGTCATGTTTAATACAATGAGTAGATCATCATTTTCGTCATTCCCTTTTCGCATGAAAGAGATGACTGACTCTGAACGATTATTTAAATCTATCCATTCAAATCCTTGATTATCAAACTGTTTTGCATAAAGTGCTGGTTCTTGTTTCAAGAGCTTTGCAAGAGATGAAACACAGGTTTTCAATCCTTTGTGTGATTCAAATTCAAGTAAATCCCAGCGAAGAGCTGTTTTATAGTCCCATTCTACGGTTTGGCCAAACTCATTGCCCATAAACAGCAATTTTGCCCCGGGGTGAGCAAACATATAGGTATAAAGAAGCCTTAAGTTGGCAAATTTCTGCCAATCATCACCGGGCATCTTATAAATCATGGGAGATTTACCATGAACTACTTCGTCATGGCTAAACGGAAGCATGAAATTCTCATCATAGTAATACATCATGCTGAATGTCAATTGATTTTGTTGAAATTGACGATAGAGAGGGTCTTGTTTAAAATAGCGAATGGAGTCATGCATCCAGCCCATCATCCATTTCATGCCAAATCCTAACCCATCGGCATAAGTTGGTCGGGATACCCCTGGCCAATTGGTAGCTTCTTCTGCGATGGTCTGTACCCCTTTAAAATCACGGTAAACCATTTCATTCATGTTCTTAAGAAAGGCAATGGCTTCAATATTGCCATTACCACCGAATTCATTAGGTTCCCATTCCCCTTCCTCACGTGAATAATCTAATTTTAAGATAGAAGAAACGGCATCAACACGAATTCCGTCTACATGAAATTTATCTAACCAAAAGCGAGCATTACTTATTAAAAAAGAACGTACTTCTCCCCTTCTATAATTAAAAATATAGCTATTCCAATCGGGATGATATCCCTTACGCATATCAGCATACTCATACGTATGGGTGCCATCAAACATAAAAAGGCCGTGGCTATCATATGGAAAATGAGAAGGAACCCAATCTAGAATAACGCCAATTCCTTCCTGGTGAAAATAATTGATCATTGCCATGAACTCTTCTGGGTGACCAAACCGGGATGTTGGAGCATAATAGCCTGTGCCTTGATAACCCCAACTTCCATCAAAAGGAAACTCCATCACAGGCATAATTTCAACATGGGTGAAACCGAGTTCTTTTACATAAGGCACTAAACGCTCTGCTATTTGCCAATAACTAAAATAAGATTCTTCATCCGATGGATCGGGCCTCATCCAACTGGCAAGGTGGACTTCGTATACAGCATATGGAGCGTTAAGTGAATTATGTTTTTCTCGACTGTCCATCCAATCAGCATCATTCCATACAAAATCAAGGTTCCAAGTGATTGATGCCGTTTTTGGTTTTTTTTCCCAATAATGTGCATAAGGATCACCTTTGTCTAATTCTTTTCCTTCGAAACCTATTATATGATATTTATATACCTCTCCTTTATTGACATGAGGGATGAATCCTTCCCATATTCCACTATGGTCTAAACGAACAAAGAGAGGATGTTTATTTGATTGCCAATGGTTAAAATTTCCAGTTACATGAACAGCAGTTGCATTTGGTGCCCAGACAGAAAAATAGGTACCCTTTACTCCTAATACTTCTAACTGTTTGTTGCCAAAAAACTCATAGGCATTATATAAAGTGCCTTGCTTAAAATTATCAATGTCCTCTTCTGTAAATAGTGAATAATTCCAAACTGAATTTTCAGTATCTACAAAATGAATTGATTCATAAGGCCGCGGTGGAGTTGTATTTGAAGGTTCATGGTCCGTTTTATTTTTTGGGGGCATTGGTAGGTTAGTTTGTCAATTCAAAAAGTTGAAATGATTTAGATGGGATAGTTATGCTTGTCGATTTTTGAATTTCTTTTTGTGTTAATACATTTTTCATCATCTGAAACTTCGAATTAACCTCTGCAAATCGATTTAAATTCAACTCACTCGAAGATGAATTGGTATTTACGATACACATGAGAGTTTGTTTCTGATGTATCCTAAAATACACATAAATCCCTTGTTGAGGAATAAATTGTTTTAGAGAACCTTCTGCTATTGCAATACTGCCCTTCCTGAATGTAGCTACTTGTTGAAAATACTCAAATGCTTCCTTCTCAACAGGGGTTAGATTTTCAGGAATAAATTTATTAATGCTATCATTGGACCAGCCACCCGGGAAATCTTTACGAACTGCAGCATCGTTTGGATTCATGAAATTTTTTGTAAGGACTTCAGTACCATAATAAACTTGAGGAATACCTCTCAAGGTAAAAAGTAATCCCAAGGCCATTTTATATTTACTTATATCTTCTCCAATCAAAGAAAAGAATCGATTGGTATCGTGATTATCTAAAAATATACAGTTTCGCATTGGATCTTTATATAAAAAATCTTCAGCAAGGGTTGTGTAAAGCTTGGACACGCCTTCATTCCATCCAAAGTTTTGATTAACTGCATCTAATATTGAATGACTAATCGGGAAATCCAATACACCTTGTAAATTATGTTTGAAGGGACTATTGATATTATTTTTAGAAAAATAAGCCGTGGCACTTACGCTGTTACTCACAGCCTCACCAAATACAGTAAGTTTAGGAAATTCTAATGCTAGGCGATCATTAATTTTATTGAGAAACGATTCATCGCAATACTTATATGTATCAATCCTCCATCCATCGATGCCAAATTCTTCAGTGGCCCAAATTGAACTTTGTATAATGTAATTCGCACAATATGGATTGGCTAGATTTAGGTCGGGAAGATGAGGAACAAACCAACCCTTAATCATAATATTCTTATCAGCTTCAGAAGCATGAGGGTCAATGAATACTTCTTCTCGATGGTTAGTACCTTGATAAGAAGGCCATTGATTTAACCAATCAGCCATTGGCATATCGAGCACAGTATGATGGTATTCGCCAACATGATTATACACTGCATCTTGAATAATTTTTAAACCTTTTTGATGAGCTTGGCTCACCATTTCCTTGTACCCTTGATTACCACCATATCGTTTATCAATTTGAAAATGATTGGTAATCCAATACCCATGATACCCTGCCATTTGATATGGACCTTCTTGCATAATAGGCATATCATTTTCAAGCAAAGGTGTCATCCAAATAGAGGTTACTCCTATTGATTTGAGGTAATCGAATTTATCAGAAACACCTTTTAAATCTCCTCCATGACGCACATAAGGATTATTACGATTACTAGAGGTATCCCTTAAATCAGCAAATTTATCGTTTGAAGGATCCCCATTAGAAAAACGATCAGGCATGATTAAGTAAACCAAATCAGAAGCATGTACTCCTTGATTTTGTTTTGATGTTAATGGGTTTGACCTAGCCTTTAATTCATATTTTATTTTTTCACCATTCTTAAGAATGAATGAATAAAAACCTGGCTTTGCTGTTGGAGATATAGTTAGATCAACAAATAAATAATGTTTATTTTCTGGCTGGAATACTTTTTTTATGATTACCCCAACTTTATCAATTTTTATAGCTGATGGAATATCATGAGTTGAGTGAATCATGAGTTGAAGTGATGAGTTTTTCATTCCTACCCACCAATTGTTTGGATATACAGATAAACCGTCTTGTGATTTAGTATAAAATGAGATTACTAATAAAGCAAAAAAGAAAATTGATTTCAACTTCATAAAAAGATATTATTTTTTTTCTTCATGAATGATAAGTGCACAAACTAGGCCTGCTGTGATCAATAAGAATCCACCGATTAAAACGGCAAGCAATCGATCGTTGTGGAGATAACCGTTCATTATCTTTCCAAATGTCAATGACGCAATAATTTCAGGGAGAACAATAAAAAAATTAAAAATACCCATATAGATGCCCATTTTTGCTGGAGGAATACTTCCGGCTAACATGGTATAAGGCATAGAAAGAATAGAAGCCCAAGCAATACCGACCATACTCATTGAAAGAAATAGAAGACTAGGTTCATGAACATAATTAACTGAAATTAGTCCTAATCCACCTATGATTAAACAAACAGTATGCGTCAGCTTATTGCCTATTTTACCAACAATAAATGGTATTGAAAAGGAGAAAAAGAACGTAATTAAATTTAAAATGGCAGAAGTTGAATTGGCCAGTTCAATTCCTTTAGAAAAGTTGATTGCCTCTTTAGTATTTTCAGCTGCATGCGCGTCACCTCCAAAGATATTTACGGCAACACCTGTACTGTAATAAAACCACATTAAAAAAAGACCTGGCCATGTTAAGAATTGCACGATGGCTAATCGCTTCATTTGTGATGGCATTTGTAAGATGGATGACAAAATCTCTTTAAAAATAGTTTTCTTAGATTCTGTTGAGATTTCTACTGATTCTTGAGGCGGATATTCTTTGCTCTTTAATACAGTATACAATACAGCTAGTATGAAAACAAATGCCCCAATATAAAAAGACCAGGCAATATTTTCAGGAATTCCGCCATTGATTTTATTTCTAGATATGCCAAACCAATCAACTAATAAGGTAGGAAGGAAACCTGCAATAAAAGAAGCCCCACCAATAAACATGCTTTGTAGTGCATATCCATAGGATCGTTGTTTCTCATTAAGATTATCGGCTACAAAAGCTCTAAATGGCTCCATTGAAATATTGATGCAGGAGTCTAGAATCCATAGTGTACCAGCAGCAATCCAAACAGTTGGAGAATTAGGCATAAAGAATAAAGCAACAGAACTGAGTATTGCTCCAATAAGGAAATAAGGTCGTCTGCGTCCCCACTTTGGGTGCCATGTTCTATCACTAAAGTATCCAACTATGGGTTGTATGAGTAATCCTGTCATGGGTGCCGCCAACCAGAGTCCGGGTATTTCTTCAGGCTTGGCTCCTAAAAATTCATAGATAGCACTCATGTTTCCCATCTGCAAGCTCCAGCCAAATTGTATTCCAAAGAATCCAAAACACATATTCCAAATTTGCCAAAAACTCAGATTAGGCTTATTGAATGAACTTATCGTTTCTGTATTTTTTTCCATGTGTATCAAATGTATTTCTGTGTAAAAAATACACAAAATATTGTAAATACAAAAATTGGATTTTAATGCCTTGAATAAGAAGGATTAAATGACAAAACCATCAGGTAAAACAGCCCCTTTTTTTACGACTACAATACCATCTTTGATGGCGTATAAAGAGTGATCTGAGTTAGATAAATGTTTCCCTCCATTTATACGGACATCGTTGCCAATGCGACAGTTTTTATCAATTATAGCATTTTTGATATAACAGCGTTCGCCGATTCCAAGTTTAGGAATTCCTCTTTCAACAGAAGAATTCATGTCTTCGAGGGTTTCATAAAAATCGGTACCCATAATATAGCAACTTACAACGGTTGTTCCGTAACCTATACGTGTTCGTATACCAATTACTGAATTCTCAATTCGTGATGCATTAATAATACAGCCTTCTGCAATAATTGTTTTTTCAAGTGTAGACCCACTGATTTTTGCAGGGGGTAACATTCTTGGCCTAGTATATACAGCTTTTGTATTATCAAATAAATTAAACTCTGGCATGTCTTGTGTTAATGCCAAATTTGCCTCAAAGAATGAACTTATATTTCCAATATCGGTCCAATAGCCATCATATTGAAAACTGACTACTTGGTATTTGCTGATTGAATAAGGAATAATTTCTTTACCAAAATCCGTAGCATCTTTTGCAGCTTCTTGTAGCAAATCATACAACACTTTTCTTCCAAAAATATAAATACCCATACTTGCTAAGTAGTTTCTGCTAAGTGCACTCATTGCAGCACCGGTGTCACTTTCCCATTCTTTAAGAACTTCTTTTTGTGGTTTTTCAATAAAGGAAGTAATCACATTTCCATCAGATTTTTTCAAAATGCCAAATTCAGTAGCTTCTTTTGAGGCAACAGGAATTGTGGCTATTGATATATCAGCTTTACTATTAACATGATTATTGATCATTGCATCAAAATCCATTTGATACAATTGATCACCAGATAAGATGAGTACATAATCAAAATCTTGTTGTGATATGTGTCTCAGTGACTGTCTTACCGCATCAGCAGTTCCTTGAAACCATGCTGGATTATCAGGAGTTTGTTCTGCAGCAATAATATCAACGAAAGCCGCACTGAATGCACTGAAATGATAAGTGTTTTTAATATGCTTATTAAGTGATGCTGAGTTAAATTGAGTTAGTACATAAATTCTACCTATGTTAGAATTTAAGCAATTTGAGATAGGGATATCGACTAGTCTATATTTACCTGCAATGGGTACGGCTGGTTTACTTCGTGTTGACGTGAGCGGGGCTAAACGTGAACCTGCACCACCGCCTAATATCACTGCAATAACATTTTTATTCATTGGTATAGAATTACGACTAATTTACTACATATTATGATACAGATCAACATATTGTTGAGCACTATGGTTCCAACTAAAATCCAACTTCATGGTCTTTTTTTGTAAACTACGGAAAACTTCATTTTGGCTATATAAATCGATTGCACGGTAAATTGCATGGGATATATCCCCTACACTGGCATCATTAAACGTAATTCCATATCCAGATTGTTCTGCAAAATCAATAACCGTATCAACTAGTCCACCGGTTTTCCTTACCAACGGAATTGTTCCATAGCGCATCGCATACATTTGGTTCAATCCACATGGCTCTACCCTGGATGGCATTAACAAAAAATCTGCACCTGCATACATTAAATGGCTTAAAGATTCATTGTATCCAATATAAACATCATAGTCTTTCATGCTGATTGACTTCAGGTTTAATAATCGATTTTCAACATCCGTTTCACCACTTCCTAAAATCAGGAAGTTCATTTTTCTTCCTAAATATCGAAAGCTATCATTAATGACTTGTGGCAAAAGATCAGCCGCTTTTTCACCTACTAAACGACCAATGAAAACGAATAATGGCTTAGTTGGATCTAAATTGAACCGTTCACAAAGCAGAGCTTTATTTTTTTCTTTTCCAACTTCTAAATCAGAATCGGTATAGTGATTGGTAATATACTTGTCATGTGAGCTATCCCATACTTTATAATCAATACCATTAATAATACCATAGGATTTTCCTTTTTCATATTCAAATAATGACTCAAGTCCGTTGCTGTTGAACTTCATCTCATTCAAATACGTGGCACTAACTGTAGTGACTTTCCAGGCACAGCGAATGCCGGCCGCAAGTGGGTTTATAGACCCATTCCATTCAAGCAGGCCCCTTTTCCAACTGTCCCAGTGTGGGATATACATTGTTTTATCCCAACTAAATGCCCCTTGATATTGGGCGTTATGAATAGTTAAAACGCTAGGAAGACCTTCAAGTCGTTTGAAGCCTAAACAATGTTTCATCATAAACGGGATCAATGCAGTATGATGATCATGAACATGAACAACTTCGGGGAGTTTATCCCAGGCATTAATCCAACTCACAACTGCAATCTGAAAAGCACAAAATCGTTCTACATCATCTTCATATCCATATATCTTTTCACGGTCTAGCAAGCCGTGAATGTCCAATAGATAGAGATCAAATCCTTGAGCAGAAGTGGTTTCTTTGATAACTGTATAATCAAACCATCGATGGCCAAGATTTGCACCTCCTTTATGTACTACTTCCCAATGATGAGAATAAAGGTATTCCGTGCGATACATAGGCATAACCACTTTAGCATTATGTCCTAATTCCGCTTGAAAACGCGGTAATGCCCCAACCACATCGCCTAAACCACCTGCTTTAGCTACAGGATAACATTCTGCCGCTACATGTAAGATTTCCATGAAAAAAATTTAACTCGTGTTGAATTTAAGAATTATTATTGTTCTTTGGTTAAGAACAAAAAATTTTAGATGTAAATAAATCTTTTTACTTTCAACAATCATAATAAAAATTTCTCTATGAGCCAGCAAACAAAATGGTCACAATTTGGTGTATTAATTACGGTATTTTTCTTTTGGGGTTTTGTTGCTGCCTCAAATAGCATCTTTATTCCTTTTTGTAAGGAATTTTTTAAGCTTGATCAAATACAATCACAGCTAGTAGGTTCTGCTTTTTATGGCGCCTATTTCTATGGGTCATTGATTTTATTTGTGATTTCAACTATTTCGGGAACAGACGTACTAAATAAAATAGGCTATAAAAAAGGCATTATATACGGCCTATTGATTTCTGTAATAGGTGCCTTAGCTCTTGCCTTAATTAGTGGTTCAGGCAAAGCTACATTTGGACTTGTTTTGGTTTCATTCTTTATAATTGCCTTAGGGTTTTCTTTACAGCAAACAGCCGCACAACCATTTGCGGTTGCTCTAGGAACACCGGAAACTGGAGCACATAGGCTGAATATGGGTGGAAGTGTTAATTCATTTGGTGCCTTACTAGGTCCTTTATTAGTAAGCTTTTTACTATTTGGTAGCGTATCAAGTGCAAAAACAGCATCTATTGAAAATATACAAACACTATACTTTTTCCTTGCTGGATTATTTATTATAGCATCTATCATATTTGGCTATGCTAAATTGCCCAAAACAACCTCCGATGAAAAGCTAGAAAAGAGTCCAAAAGCTATGTACATTCTACTCTTAATTGGTCTTCTTTTTCTGCCTGTTTTATTTTCAGACTGGGTAAAAAATGTAACTGGGTATAAAAAATCAATCATCATTATCTCATCATTGATATCAATATTGATCATTCTTTTTGGTTCGATGCTAGCTGCAAAAAAGAATCCTTCTGGTTGGGGTGCTATGGCTTATCCTCAATTAGTTCTTGGTATGATTGCCATTTTTGTTTATGTAGGGGTTGAAGTTACCATTGACAATAACTTTGGTGCTCTCTTGAAAAAACAAGCCTTTGGAGGATATAATGACTCACATATCTCACACCTTATTTCTCTCTTTTGGGGATCAATGATGATTGGGCGTTGGACAGGTGCCGTAAGCGTATTTAACTTGAAAAAAAATGTTAAACGAATTCTTGTAATTATAGTTCCTTTCGTTGCATTCGGTGTAATCTTAGTAGTAAACTTAATTAAGGGTAATGATGTTAACGACTTTCTATTATATCCTGTTTGCATAGCCATTGCAGTTGTTGCATTCTTATTTGCTGAAGAAAAGCCAGTAAAACTCTTATTAACCGTATCTGTTTTAGCTACTCTAGCAATGGTCATTGCAATTAGCAATACTGGTATGGTTGCGAATTATGCCATTATTAGTACTGGTTTATGTTGTGCCGTAATGTGGCCATGTATTTTTGCACTAGCTGTAAATGGTATTGGCAAATACACCAGTCAAGGTTCTGCATTTTTAATCATGATGATTCTTGGAGGAGCTATTATTCCTCCAACACAAGGATCAATTATTGACCTTGATCCGCTAACCGATTTATCAATTCATTCTAACACACAGCTTTCGTATATTGTACCATTGCTATGCTTTGCTTATTTGGCTTGGCATGCTATCAAAACGAAATCTGTTCTAAAAAAGCAAGGATTGGATGTTGATGCACAAGTTGCATCAGGCCATTAATTTTATTACATTTTTATGTATCTTGAGCAGCCACAATTTGTGGCTGTTTTTTTTACTTTTATACTTAAACATATGAGTTCGATTATAGCTAATGAAGGCGTTTATGCAATTGGAATTGATCTTGGTGGTACAGGAACAAAATTTGGCATAGTAGACCATGTAGGGAATGTGCTTTTTTCTGGTGAAATATCTACCAAAAAACATACTCAAATAGATACATTCATCGATGAGCTGTATGATCAATTAAGTATTTTGATTGATAATGCTGGTGGAGTAGATAAAATTAAAGGAATAGGTGTAGGTGCACCTAATGGTAACTTTTATAATGGAAATATAGAGTATGCTCCTAACCTACCATGGAAAGGAGTTATACCATTAGCAGAGTTAATTGCGACCAAATTCAAATTACCTGTCACACTTACCAATGACGCAAATGCAGCAGCAATTGGTGAAATGATGTATGGTGCAGCTAAGGGCATGAAGGACTTTATCATGATTACACTTGGTACGGGTGTTGGAAGTGGAATTGTGGCCAATGGACAACTGATTTACGGACATGATGGATTTGCTGGTGAGCTTGGACATACCATCGTTATACCAGACGGAAGAATGCATGCAGGAACTGGTAAAAAAGGGTCACTTGAAAGTTACGCCTCAGCAACTGGCGTAAGACTTACCGCGATTGAACTTCTTGAACAAAGTAAAGAAGATAGCTTGTTAAAATCAGTTGATAAAAACTCCCTCGATTCAAAGGTAGTCTATGATGCAGCTATCAAAGGCGATAAACTAGCTTTAGAAATATTTGAATTTACAGGAAAAATCTTAGGTCTTGCTTTAGCAAATGCCGTTATGTTTAGTAGTCCTGAAGCCATTATATTATTCGGAGGATTAATGAAGGCTGGAGATTTAATCCTAAAACCAACTAGAAAGTACATGGAAGAAAACCTGATTCAGGTATTCCAAAATAAAGTGAAAATTCTAGTAAGTCACCTTAAAGAATCTGATGCCGCTATATTAGGAGCTAGTGCATTGGTTTGGGAACAGAAAAAATAAACCTAAAGCGACTAATTATTTCCGATTAGCATTTCCTTCTCTTTTTCCCAAAGTTGTTTTCCGTATCCTGGGATAACATGTTTTTCACTATGATAAGAAGACCTCACTAATGGGCCACTTTCTACATAGTCAATTCCAAGGCTATAACCGATTTCTTTATATTCGTTGAATTCATCAGGATGAACAAAGCGGTTAACGGATAAGTGCTTTTTAGTTGGTTGAAGATATTGACCAATGGTGATTACATCTACACCATTATCAGCTAAATCTTTTATGGTTTGAATTACTTCTTCCTTTTTTTCACCCAAGCCTAACATTATACCAGACTTAGTCCGCATACCACTTAATTTTAACTTTCTCAGCACTTCCATGCTTCTCCAGTATTTAGCCTGAATTCTAACCTTTCGAGTTAGTTCCTCAACTGTTTCAATATTATGCGAAACTACTTCTGGTGCAGCCTCAACAATTCGTTGAATTTGATCATCTATACCTCTAAAATCAGGTATTAAGGTTTCTAAGGTGGTGGAAGGATTAAGTGCTTTAACCGCTTTGATGGTATTATACCAAATGGTGCTTCCTCCATCAGGTAGCTCATCCCTATCCACAGAAGTGATTACGGCATGTTTTACTTTCATCAAATGAATAGCTTCTGCAACACGCTGCGGCTCATCCCAATCAACTGCTTCTGGTCTGCCGGTAGCCACAGCACAAAACCCACAGCTACGAGTGCATATATTACCCAAGATCATAAAAGTAGCGGTTCCTTCACCCCAACATTCGCCCATATTTGGACAATTTCCACTTTCACAAATGGTATGTAACTTATGAGTGTCTACCAACGAACGCACATGTCTATAACTTTCCCCGATAGGAAGTCTTACTCTTAGCCAATCTGGCTTTTTTATCTTTTGCTCAACAATCGAATCTATAATAGGTAATTCTTTCATTCTTCATCAATATGATGCAAAGTTACATTACTTGCGTTTACCAAAAACGAGAGAAATATACGCTGTGGGGAAAAAGGATTTCCCAGGTACGTCGACCATTTGAACAACTTTTTTTGAGTAGAAATCAAAGGAAAATCCAAATTCAAGAGCCGATACAACTTGATTGAAACGAGCCCAATCAAATCGAAGTCCAGTTTTGGCATATACACCCGGATTAAATGTTAACTCATTCCATCCTTTTGATAAGCCAGTGCCACCAATAATATTTTCTGGATTCATAAATAATTCACGATCTGCTTCAGAAAATTTCTTTTTTACACTACCGCTATCTGTAACAAATTCCATGTAATATGGACGAGT
>CANGBH010000025.1 GCA_947451935.1 Chitinophagaceae bacterium | reverse complement strand
TTTCACCTCGCCAGGTAAACAGAGTATATCATTTCCTGCAATTAGTGATTCAACAGCTGCAGCACCATCGGGATATACAGCAGAGACTCCTTTCATTTCTAGTGCATCAGTAAACGTAATTCCATTGAATCCGAGTTCTTTTTTTAGCAAGCCATTTACAATAGCAGGGGATATAGAGGAAGCCCTGTTTGCAGAACTATCAATTGATGGGATAAACAAATGAGCAACCATTGCACTGCCTATGCCTGCTTCAAATATTTTTCGAAATGGATAAAGCTCAAGGCTATCAAGCGCCTCTCTTGTTTTACTGATTACGGGTAATGCTAAATGTGAGTCTACATCTACATCACCATGCCCAGGAAAGTGCTTGGCGCTTCCCATAACACCCTGACTTTTCATGCCAAGCATGTATTGAATGGCTAGATCCGCTACTTTATATTTATTCTCGCCAAAGGATCGATCATTGATTACAGGATTATTCGGATTATTATTGATATCAACAACGGGCGCAAAATTAATATGTATGCCTAATTCCTTACACTGTTTTCCAACCCATTGACCATATTTATAAACAAGTGATTTGTCTTGAAGTGCGCCTAGCATCATCATTCTAGGTAGACCAGCAACGCTATCCATGCGCATACCCACCCCATTTTCTGCATCAATCGCTATTAAAACAGGGGTTTTGGCAATTGATTGAAGATGATTAATCATAGTAGCTTGCTTAACAGGAGCCCCTTGGAATAGGCATACGCCACCAATATTATATTGTAAAATATCCCGTTCAACTGTTGTATCGTAAAAGCTAACCACCTTGGTTTTTAAATCAATAGCAGATAGCCTAACCATGATGAGTTGTCCAATTTTCTCGTTTTCGGACAAGGTTTTAAAGACACTATCTGCCCATTCGGTAGCACGTTGACAAATGGCATGTTGTGAAATGAGTAAAAAGAGGGCAAAATGGAGTGATTTTCTCATCATGATACAGTGATGTTTTGTTAATTTTGCAGGTCAGGGTTTACATGCAGCCTTTCTAGTTCTTTTGGTGTGTTTAGAAAGCTATGTTGTATCAAATTTATTGCATTTTTTGTACCATCAACTAGAATTTGATTTAACAAATACTGTAATGGTGATTTTGAAAGGTCTTATAGCTGTGCTTATTTAGTTAATATGTATAAATTAAGAATAATTGTCTGATATAATTCATCTTCTACCAATTCATATTGCAAACCAGATTGCTGCTGGAGAAGTAATTCAGCGCCCTGCCAGTGCAGTGAAGGAGCTGCTTGAAAATGCTGTTGATGCACAAGCCACAGAAATACAATTAAATGTTAGTGAAGCTGGGAAATCAATGATTCAAGTGGTTGATAATGGAAAGGGGATGAATGAGATTGATGCGCGAAACTGTTTTGAACGACATGCCACCTCAAAAATTGGTGCAATTGAAGATCTTTTTAAGATTAGAACAATGGGTTTTCGTGGAGAAGCCTTAGCCTCTATTGCATCGGTTGCTCAAGTAACCCTTCGTACGAAAAGACCTGACGACGAATTAGGTACGGAGATTCATATTGAGCATAGTCATGTTATAAAACAGGAGCCTTGTGCCTGTGCTTCCGGCACTTCATTTACAATGAAAAACCTATTTTTCAATGTGCCGGCAAGGAGAAATTTTCTTAAGAGTGACGCCGTTGAGCTTAAAAACATAACGGAAGAATTTATCAGAGTTGCACTCGCCTTTCCTGAAGTATCTTTTTCTTATAAGCATAACGGGCAGGAAATATTTCATTTAGATAAAGGAAGCTTGAAGCAACGTGTTGTCCAAATTATGGGGGCCAATTATACTACTAAATTGGTTTCAGTTGAGGAGAAAACGGATTATTTAAATATTTCAGGTTTCATTGGTAAACCTGAAACCTCTAAAAAGACTAGAGGTGACCAATATCTTTTTGTAAACAATCGATTTATACGAAGTCCTTATCTAACTCATGCGGTTATTAGCGCTTATGAGCAATTGATTCCAGAAGGGGGATTTCCATTTTTTGTGATTTTTATGGATCTAGATCCTGCTCAAGTGGATGTCAATGTTCATCCAACAAAACAGGAAATTAAATTCGAAGACGAAAAGATTGTATACGCTTTTATTAAATCAGCTGTGCGTCATGCACTGGCGCAATATAGTATTGCCCCTACCATAGATTTTGATCTTGATCCACGTATTCAGCAGCTAGACTCAATTTCAAAGCCTTTCTCCTCGTCTAATAAGCAAGATGCAATGTCTGGGGGCTTATATAAAAATTTTGTAGATAGACATCAAGCACATCGGATTGAAACAAATAGTAATCTTAGTAACTGGAAAGATTTTTTTAAAGAGAACACAGTTGAACAATCTGTTGAATCAGGTAATATAGAACTCCCGGTACAAGGATCATTCATTCCTTCAAAAGCATCATCTGCATTAACTCCATTAGATCATAATGCTGTCTTTCAATTGAATCAAACATATATTGTTTTTGAACAGAAGAATGGTATCACATTACTTCAACAGCAATTAGCTCATCAACAAATTCTTTTTGAAAAATTCAATACTGCTTGGCAGGGTAGAGGCATGGCGATTCAGCAAAATCTTTTTCCAGTAGCCATTAATGTGTCGCCTACGGATGCACCAATACTTACAGGACTTTTGCCAGACTTGTTGCATATGGGATATCAACTAGAGCCCTTTGGTGGTAGCGCTTTTCTCTTGCAAGGTAGCCCTGCTGATCATCCAAGTGAAAATGATCAATCGGTTATTGAAATGATTCTTGAAGATGTAAAGGAGGGCACCGCTTCTTTGCATCAAGCATATAAAGAGAGAATTTCAAAAGCGCTTGCACGAAAACATGCTGTTAAGACGGGAGTTAAATTAAGTCACGATGAACTTCGACTAATCGTAGAGCAATTAATGGAATGTACTAAAGCGAATACGCATTTTGATGGTAAGCCTACTTACCTAGAAATAAGTAAAGATTATTTAAGTTCGCTTTTTGGTATATAGCTTGCTAATTCAATGTTGATATTAATTAGCAGCGGCAACCTTCTCTAGAAATAGTCTAATTTGGTTACGAATTTTTGATGCAGATGCTTTGGTATTGTTAACCATGATTGAAAAGATCAATACTTTTTTCTTCTGGGATATTAAATAACCACTCAAGCTAAATATTCCTCCCATTGATCCTGACTTTGAAATTAAAAATTCATTCTGAGTTGAATCATGGCCTGAGATCCCTTCATATCCAGTTTGCAGAAATATTGATTTAATTCTTTCAAATGGTTGTTCCAGACGAAGTTTGTTTAGTACAAAAATCATGTCATCTGGAGAAAAAAGTGTGTACCGACTTAGTCCAGAGCCATCTACCCATCTCGGTTTCTGGGGTAGTCCAACTAAGTCGCTTGACAATAGGTCATTAATGATTAATGCCTCATCCATGGTATTTAACTTTTGTTGGCTAACCATTTCAAGAGACTGATCAGCGAAAAAGTTATCACTATTGTGCATCATGATCTTCAACATTGAATCTGTTGGTTGAGAATAGATGGTATCGTGTTTTACTTTTTTTACTTTTTCTTCTAGGCTAGCATCGGCTAAGAATATTTTTTTCCCGAGGCTATCTTCTAATAATCGAATTCCTGTTTCAATGCCTGACGTAATAAAGGGAACTGAAGATTTTGCTTGACTTTCTTTCCCCTCAAATAGGGTGAAAGCATTTTGGTCTTTAGCCCTTTCTACATTGAATACATTTCTTTTTTCAGTTCCAAATTTCACTGGCCAAGTCACTTCAGGGTTTGAGTAGATAAATAGATCAACTGTGTCACCTGGGTAAGTTGGGTTTTCTTTCTTGCTTTTTTCTTGGAACCAGTGTATTTGATTACCGTATATAGGGAAAGCACTTCTTTCATTCATGTAATGCTCGCTATAGTCTTCCCACGACCAACCTTTACCAAGTGCTATGGTATTCCAGTTATTGGTGGTTATATAGATAGGTTTATTGATTTTTTTTAAGGAATCAAATAATGGATGATTATTAAAATACGGGTGAAGAAAGGTCGGGTCACCTGTTGGAGTAATCACAATGGCAGTATCGAGGTCTGTTATGTAAGCTGCAGGCAATGATTTGGGTAAATATTTCATTGCCGCATAACAGGTAATAATTTTGGTATTACTAGCCGGAACAAAAAGTTTATCTCCTTGGTGGGTATAGATCTGTTGCCCTGTTTCAGGATTAAAAATGCTTATTCCAATATGAGCTGATAATAGAGCTGAGTCACTCAGTAAAAACTGATTTGCTGGAGCGGCTAGGCGTTGTTGAACTGAACAGCTACTTAAAAATAGGATACTGGCTGAGAGTAAAGATAAACAGAGCTGTTTCAAATTTGATTTAGATATATTCATATAATCACGCTCCCCTTTCTTGAAACCTAAGCCATCGTTCAGGCATTTCATTGTTACCTGCTTGTTTAAAATCATTTTCAGAACATGGGATTAGCTTTTTGTCAGGCATACTCATCCACCATCTCCCTGTTTTTCGACTATGAATAAAGGTGGCATCAATGGCGCCAAAGGCAATATGAAATTCTGTAAACATTTCTTTGTTGTCGAGGCTAGCCTCTTGTCTTCCAAGATAAACTCCATCAATATAATACCACATCATTTGTGAGACCTGCTTTGCCATGGTATTAAATGGATCATGTGATTGATTATATCCATAGATCCCAACAGAACTCATGGTTTCACTCATTCCTGCGTAACGTAACAGGGTAGATGCTTCTTCACCATTAAAACCATTTGGGCTACTTCCTTCGTGAAAAGTTGAAGCACCCATTGCGGCTAAATCGAAGGAAAGCATATCGCTGCTACGAATCACCGGCTCCATTTCTTCGATATTTTCTTTCACTTTACCAAGACGATAACAATCAAATCGGAGTTTGTCCATTGTCTCCAACATATGTGGATGAACATAATAACTTTGAAATCCTATGTGGTTATAATGCCTGATGAAGTTTGGCTCCCCGGTAAGGATCTCCATTAAGAAATTTTTTGATTTCAATGGATTGTCTATGGATAGATCGATATATGAGTCAACCCCGGTGGCTTCGATGATCTTGCTTTGGCTTCTATAGGCTTCGTATTGTGCAAGCGTTAAATCATGAGTCCCTCCGAGTAAAATAAATTTTTTGCCGCTTTTGATGATTTCTTCTGCCACTGTTTTGATGGCTGCGTAGGTATCTGCTACGGTGGCTCCAATACAAATATTACCTAGGTCGGCTATTTTAATTTCCTTATGCCAATAGTACAGCGAATAAAATTCTTTTCTGATTTGGTTAACTCCTGCATCAGTATTAATTGATGCCCCATTCCCCCTGGTTTCGTTGCAGCCTGCAATGACTATATCTACTTCGGAAAGATCTGGGAATTCATCCTGATAAATAGCAATTGACTTACCCATTTGCCCTTCTCTGAATTCAGCATCTTCTGAGATGAGTGCGATATTAATAGGCTCGAGGAAATCCGTCAGGTTGTAAAAAGACATACCATTCATAATTTAAGCAAACCTAATATAAACTGACGATAATTACATAGGAGCCCTAAAAAACTACCCTTCCCTAAGTGACTATTGACAGCATGAATTATTATCTTCGCACCATGGATGCAATTATCAAGCAGATAGAGGTATACAGTAATGAGATCAATTCGTTTTTCGCAGCCGATGCTGAGGCTCTTGAACAGTTCAGAATAAAATTTCTTGGCGTTAAGGGTATCGTTAAGGCAATCATGGGCGAAATGAAAAATGTGCCTGTTGAGCATAAGAAGTCATTCGGACAAACACTGAATGCATTTAAGGTGCTTGCTGAAGAAAAGTATGAGGCCGAAAAGCAAAAAATTGAATCGACGAATATTGCCTCAGGATTTTCTTTGGATATATCATTGCCTGGCATGCCAACACCTTCTGGAAGCAGACACCCTGTTACGCTAATGCGTAATCGTATTGTTGAAATATTTGAGCGCTTATCATTTACTGTAGCAGAAGGTCCAGAGATTGAAGATGATTGGCATAATTTCACTGCGTTGAACCTGGATGAAAATCATCCAGCGCGCGATATGCAAGACACTTTTTATTTGTCAACTGATCCTGCTATTTTGTTGAGAACACATACTAGCAATGTGCAGATTCGGGAGATGGAAAAAAAGCAACTTCCCATAAGAATTATTTGTCCAGGTCGGGTATATCGAAACGAAACGATTAGTGCTCGTTCACACTGTTTCTTTCATCAAGTTGAAGGTTTATATATTGATGAAAATGTTTCTTTTGCCGATTTAAAGCAAACCCTTTATTTCTTCGTTAAAGAAATGTTTGGAGAAGATGTTAAGGTTCGTTTCAGACCAAGTTATTTCCCTTTTACAGAGCCCAGCGCAGAGATGGATATCAGTTGCATGCTCTGTAAGGGCGATGGCTGTGCAGTGTGCAAGAGAACTGGATGGCTTGAAATTCTAGGATGTGGCATGGTGCATCCAAATGTCTTGAAGAATTGTGGCATTGATCCAGAAAAATATACAGGCTTCGCTTTTGGTATGGGTGTTGAAAGGCCTGCTTTATTGAAATATGGCATCACCGACATCCGGCTATTTAGTGAAAACGATGTGAGGTTCCTAGAACAATTCTCTGGCGTATAGGAATATATTAATTTTCCCTTCAACCCTTTCAACCCCTTCAACTACTTCAACTACTTCAACCCTTTCAACCCCTTCAACCCCTTCAACCCCTTCAACTACTTCAACTACTTCAACTACTTCAACCTCACTAAACGTTTTACCACATCATGTCAAAAACCCTTATAACGGGAGCAAATGGTTTGCTCGGAACCTACCTCATAAGGGAACTGTTGAAATCCAATACACAAATCATTGGGCTTTATCGTTCTGGACTGCCTTCAACGTTAACGCAAGCTGAATTAGACGCAGTTGAATGGGTAAAGGGGGATATACTTGACGTTGTATTGTTGACAGATTTAATGGAGCAATGCGAGTATGTTTATCATTGTGCTGGAATTGTTTCTTTTGCACCTAAGATGGCTGAAACAATCATGAAGATCAATGTTGAAGGAACAGCCAATGTGGTTAATGCTGCACTCTTTACCGGTATAAAAAAACTAGTTCATGTAAGTTCAGTGGCTGCAATTGGAAGAAAGCGAAATAATGAAACTGTGACAGAAGATCTTACCTGGGATGATAACGCCAATCCTTCTGTTTATGGGAAGAGTAAGTATTTAGCAGAATTAGAAGTTTGGAGAGCCTATAGCGAAGGATTGGATGTAGCGATAGTAAATCCAGTTGTTATACTTGGTGTTGGTAATTGGCTTCATGGTTCATCTGCTACTTTCAAAAGTGCATTCAATGAATTTCCATGGTATACAGAAGGGGTAAGTGGTTTTGTGGATGCAGAAGATGTAGCACGATCAATGGTATTACTTATGCAAAGTGATATTTCGGGCGAACGCTTTATCATTAGCTCAGAAGACAAAAGTTTTCGTGCTGTATTTACTGAGATGGCAGAAGCATTTGGTAAAAGACCTCCTTATAAAAAAGTGACACCATTTTTGGCATCCTTGGTTTGGCGCATTGAACGGGTGAAAGGAATTATCACAGGGAAAGATCCATTATTAACAAAAGAGACTGCAGAGACGGCACAGCAAAAAGTCTATTTCGATACTTCAAAAATTAGGAAAGCTTTACCTGGTTTTACATTTAAGCCTGTTTCAAAGGCAATTCAAGAAGCTTGTGCGGAGTATAGCAAACAACTTTCAGCGAGGTAATTCGCTGGACGCTTGGGCTTGTGTTGGGAGTTTGGGGTTGGCCGCTGAACGCTGAAAGCTTGTGTTAGGAGTTCGGGGTTGGGGGTTGGCTGCTGAACGCTTTTTACTATTGCCTATTGCCTATTGCCTATTGCCTCCTCAGTGCCTTTGTGCCTCCGTCCCTTTTTTGTATTCACTATTATTGCCTCCTCAATGGCTATAGATCAAAATCATAGGGCAACATATCTCCTAATTTTTCCCAATCCATATAACCTGAGTAGAAAATATCATGTTGGTCATAGAAGTAACCATTTTCTTCTATGGTTATTCCATTGAGAAATTTGATGATGGATATTTGAAATGGGGTAGATGTAGGAAGTTTTTTTTCATTGAGGTATATCAATGATGGTTTTTCCTCTTTGTATTGCACTCTAATTTTTCCAGTTAGATTAAGTTCAAGTTCATCATGAATTGTTTTTGCGTAAATACTTGAGTCGTATGGATTTTTGAATTGAATCGGCGAGCCTGATTGTTCATTTATATATTCAAGCTTGTATCCATTTAAGTTTAGGGTGCTGTCGTAATAGCAGCGAAAAAAATGCAAAATAGATCCATAGTAGGCTTCTGATCTTTTTTCGACCCAACCTAAACTATCGGATTCGTTTCCGTCAAGTTGTTTGAAGAAAGGCAATCCGGTAGATTCGGTTGCGCCTGTTTTGTACTCATGAATAAATGAATCCAATTGATAACGTACTTGATAACCTAAGGCTGGATTATTGATGATTAAGTCTTCCTTTGAAGTTACTTTGAGCTTATCTTTCTTCTTGTAGTAGTAAAAATGCAACGCTTCTGGATTGATGATGGAACAACTCTTTGCATTTTCTGAAGTACCTAGAAATTGGGCTTTAAAAAAATCTCCATATTTCTCCCAGCCATCTTTTACCTCACTTGTGAAGACGATCGATACAGCTTCCAATGTTTTTTCTTTCGGTTTCAACTCCCATACTTTATCTACCAATCCCTCCATATGTTCGTTGATTCTCTCTGATATGGTTTCATACCCATTGAAGGATATGCCTAGTTCATACCCGCCTGAAGGTAATCGCATAGAAAAGAAGCCTTCGCTATTTACAACCGTCCCAATCGTGGTTTGAATACAAAATACGGACGCACCTTGCAAAGGTTGTTTTGTTTCAGCATCAATCACTTTACCTGAGATCAGAAAATTCTGCGATTTTCCTATAAAAAAGCATCCTAAAAAAAGGAAGAGGGATAGAGTTTTTTTCATTCTAGGTATATTGTGTTTATCCTGTTTTTTTTATTGTTCTTTTGTCATCAACTTCTCCCAGATTTGTGGAATTCGTTTTATCCATACAATTTCTCGTCTTTTTATCATTGCTTCTTCTGCTGGATATCCCATATATACTTTCCCACCTTCTAAATTATTGGTTACGCCTGTCTGACCCATTACAACTGCCCCTTTACCAATTCGTATTGTTTTGTTGACGCCTACCTGTCCCCAAAGAATGACTTCATCTTCAATGGTGGTTGCTCCAGCTATTCCAACCTGGGAGGCGATGAGGCAATTTTTTCCCACAACAACATCATGTCCAATTTGTACTAGGTTATCTATTTTAGTTCCTTTTCCAATAATTGTATCATGCGTAACGCCGCGATCAATGGTACAGTTAGCTCCAATTTCTACAAAATCTTCAATCACTACTCTGCCACAGCTATCCATTTTTTTATACCATACCTCTCGGTCCTTTTTGCTGTTATAATAAAATGCATCTGATCCAATGGTTGTTCCAGATTGTATAATAACATTATCCCCAATAATACTATAGTCCATAATGGTGGCATTGGGTTGGATGATACAGTTTTTCCCGATAGTTACGTGGTTTCCTATAAATGCTCCTGGTGCTATATAGGTGCCTTCACCTATGGAAGCGGTTTTACTCAACATTTCAACTGTTCCACTAAAGGGCATGAAATGCTGTACGATTTTCAAGTAAGCTTCAAAAGGTTTTTCAACAACAAGAATTGCTTTGTGATCAGGAAAGGAAGTTATTTGATCAATGATGATGAAACTTGCAGCAGAGTCGATGCATGTTTGATAATACTTTGGATGATCTACAAAAACAAGATCACCTTCTTCTACTTTATGTATTTCGTTAATTCCTTTTGCAAATCCATTGCTATCGCCATGCAATGATGCACCTATCAATTCAGCGATCCATTTAATTGCAACGGGTGATGGAAAATTCATGGTTGTTGATTTTAAACAAAGATAGTATTATGGAAAAACTCAGTTAGTGAATGTATTCGATTTAACATTTGATTGTTCACGATTGATTAAAATAACAAAGCATGATTGATTCTTTTTGTGTTCAAACGTTGAATTTTTATGTTGAGTAATTAACATATTGAAAAAAAATGTGAATAAAATAGTGAAAGAAAAATTTTTCATTCATAAAATATCTTTTTAATATTGTGAAGGGAATTTATTCCCAGTACTTATTAACCCATATATATAACAAGGCCCGGTATCTACCGGGCCTTGTGCTTTCCATCAAATCGGGTATCTTTTAAAATTCATTTTCTTTTTTTATTCTTCTTAATACATCTTGAAATCTTTGTCCTGCCTGTGTTTCAGCACAATTATTTCTCTTACCTTGTGTCAAATAATTTTTTATGTTAAGATCGATGACTGGATACGGTAGAGGTGAATGCACTATAAATGATAGAATTTTCATCATAGAACTCCGTTCACTCAATGGCAAGCAATTTGAGCTTTTACTCAAGATTCCATCTCTTTTAAAGCCTTTTGAATTCGAAATCAGAAATTTTCTTTCAGAAAATCTTTCGAGGGGAAGCATTGAATGTACCATTACCATGAAGCAAAATGGTGCTGTTAAACCTTCTTCCATAAATCTTGATCTTGCTAAATCGTATTATACTCAATTAAAAGAATTAGCAGATGGACTTGATGCAGATGATAGTCAACTCTTAGCATCGATATTAAGACTTCCAGAGGTAGTTGCTGCTGCAAATGATGTATTGGATGTAAGTGATTGGGATAAATTCAAACTTGTCTTGAATGAAGCAGTTGCGATGATTAATCGACATAGAATGAATGAAGGTGAGGTATTGGAAACAGAATTACTTGGCCGAATTCAAAATATTGAGTTGCTCCAGCAGAAGCTAATGCAAATTGAGCCTCAACGAAAGCAAAAGATAAAGGACAATATTCTCAAATTATTAGAAGAGCAAGTGGGGAAGGATATGGTGGATAAAAATAGATTTGAACAGGAACTAATCTATTATATTGAAAAAATTGACCTTACTGAAGAGCAAGTTCGATTAACAAATCACTGTGCTTATTTTAGAACACTTATCAACGAAGAGGAAATGGCTAAGGGCAGAAAATTATCCTTTTTATTACAAGAAATAGGACGAGAAATCAATACAACTGGATCTAAAGCATATGATTCAGAAATTCAGAAGTTTGTTGTGGAAATGAAGGATGAACTGGAAAAAGCCAAGGAGCAAGTTCTTAATATCCTCTAACCTTCTGCCTCCTTGTAACTCCTTTTTTAATATAAGTAGCCTAACTTCGCACTATGTCAGTCCGAATTTTTTCTGCCATATTGTTGTTTTCCCTTTTTGCATGTTCTAGAATAGATCTATTTGAGAAGGTTGTATTTACCCCCAAGCAAGAATGGGAGCAATCTTTTCAGCCTGAATTCACATTTGATATAGAAGATACGGTATCCACTTATAAGGTTTTTTTTATCATTAGGCATGCGGATGCCTATGCTTATAATAATATTTGGATAAAGCTCACAAGCAAATTGCCTGGCGATAAAACAATTCGAAATGAGCGGTTTGATATCCAACTGGCTACAGAAAAGAGATGGCTTGGCTCAGGAATGGATGATTTGTATGATCATCGTGTTTTACTTTATCGCGAACCTGTAAAATTCAATAAAGCGGGTAGATATACTCTACGCATTGCGCAGGACATGAGGATTGATCCATTAGACTATATTTTCAATGTCGGCATCCGCCTAGAAAAAGTGAAATAGTATGCGAAAGCTTCTCGATAGGATTTCCTTTCGACTTGTCAATTATATGTACTGGTTTCTGCTCTGCTATTTGTTAGCGGCATTAGCTTGGTGGTATTTCGAGTTGGTGCAGCAGAACAATTTAATGTATGCCCTACAAAAACAGCAATTATCGCTTTCTGTTTCAGGTAATGCTGAACTGTTAGATAAAATAACTGATGAACATACTAGGAATGCGAAGCAATACATTGGAGAGGGTCTTACTTTTTTGGTTATAACCATTCTAGGCGCTGTTTTTGTTTATGGAGCGGTTAGGCGTCAATTTCGATTTCATTTGCAGCAAAAGAATTTTATGATGGCAGTTACCCATGAATTGAAAACCCCCATTGCTGTAACCAAATTGAGTCTTGAAACGCTTCGAAGGCATAAACTTGATGAAGCAAAGCAAAAGGAAATCCTTAGTAATGCCATTAATGAAACCGAGCGGTTAAATGCATTGTGTAATAATATATTATTGAGCTCACAACTGGAATCAGGTGGGTATACTCTAACGCCCCATGAATTTGATTTTTCCAATATGGCGTTAAAGGCAGTAAAGGAGTTTCAAAATCGATATCCTGCTAGATCATTTGAATTTAACGCACCAGACTCCATCTATTTTAATGGTGAAGAGTTTTTACTTCAATTGGTGTTGAGTAACCTTATTGAAAATGCGGTTAAATATACTCCTCCAACCAACTCAATTAACATAAACTTACTTGACTGCGGTTCTTCTTTAGAATTGAGTGTATCTGATTTGGGCTCAGGAATTCCTGAAGCTGAAAAGAAGAAAATATTCGAAAAATTTTATCGACTTGGTGATGAAATGAAGCGATCTTCGAAAGGAACTGGACTTGGATTGTTCTTGAGTACCAAAATTATACAAGATCATAAGGGCAGAATTTATGTAGAGGATAATATTCCTCATGGATCCATTTTTAAAATTATTCTTCCAAAATAGTTGTTATGGCTGATGCTAGCAAAGGATCGATATTGGTAGTTGAAGACGAGGAAAGCCTTCAAAGTGCGCTAAAAATAAATTTAGAGTTGGAGGGCTATGAAGTTACCTGTGCTGACAACGGATCAATTGCGATGAAAAAAGTGGATGAAGAGTATTTTGATTTGATACTTCTTGATGTTATGCTCCCTGAAATCAATGGATTTGATGTATGTGAAAATATTCGATTGAAAAATATTGATACCCCAATATTGATGTTGAGTGCACGATCTGGAAGTGCTGATCGAATAGCAGGTTTAAAACGTGGGGCTGACGATTACCTTACGAAACCGTTTAATCTTGAAGAGCTTCTACTCAGAGTAGAGAAGTTAATCGAAAAGAATAAAAAGCTTCAGGAAAAATCTACACTAGGCAATAAATATGATTTCGGTGGTAATGCTATAGATTTTAGGGCACAGGTAGCTATAAATTTTAAAGGCGAAGAAATCTCGCTCAGCAAGAAGGAAGTTATGCTCCTTAAACTTCTTATAGAATATAAAAATGAAGTGGTATCAAGAGAAAAAATATTACAAGCCGTTTGGGGCTATAATGTGTTTCCAACTACCCGAACAATCGACAACTTCATTCTAAATTTCAGAAAGTATTTTGAATCTGATCTTCGTGAACCTCGTTATTTTCAATCTGTACGAGGGGTAGGGTATAAGTTTAGTGAGTAGGGTATTGACGCTGGACGCTTAACGCTGAACGCTTAACGCTTAACGCTTTTACTATTGCCTATTGCCTCCTCTGTGCCTTTGTGCCTCTGCCCCTTTTTGTATTCACTCTTGCCTCTTGCCTTCTCCGTGCCTTTGTGCCTCTGTCCCTTTTTGTATTCACTATTTCCTCTTGCCTCCTACCTGATTCTCACTTAAGATCTCCCAACAATGGCCTAATCAACAACTCCTCTACACATGCTTGAGGAGATAGTTTACTGGCTGCAACAATCATGGTGGCAAGATCATTTGTATGCATAATGCGCTGTGGATCAATTCCTGCTTCAGCCCAAGAGTCTGTCATCGTAGCGCCAGGGTAAATAGTCGTCACTTTTATTCCATATTCCATAAGCTCTTCTCGCAGGTTCTTGCTAAAGCCAGTTAGTGCAAATTTGCTAATGCTATATGACCCACCATTGTGGTATGCTTGAAGTGCTGCAGTAGATGACATGTTGAATATATGTCCTGATTTTCTTTTAATCATAGATGGAACAATCGCACGTGTTATATGATAGGCGGAAAATAGATTGACAGCTAGTATCCGTTCTAATTGTCCTTCAGGCTCATTGTATACACTTCCTGGCTCGTAGGTCCCTGCGTTATTAATTAATATATCAATTCTATCTGTTGCCTGCAATAGTAGACTAGCAAAGGCTTTTGTTTGCTCAACATCTCCTAGATCTGCATTAAAGCTAGTAACCTTAATTGCATATTTTTTCATGAGTTCTTGTTGCCATACTATTGTTTTATCCATATGCCTTGAACATAAATAAAGGTCTGCCCCTTCCTTTGCAAAATGTTCTGCAAGTTCTTTTCCGATACCTCGAGATGCTCCTGTTATGACTACGTGCATACTAATATTTTTTTCAAAGTTAGGGGTCTAGATACTTTAACTATAGATATTTCATAAAACTCTTGAATCTAACTTAATTTTGCTCTAATCATGGGAAAGAAATACGATCACTTGTTTTTTGATTTGGATCATACACTTTGGGATTTTGAAACCAATTCAAGAGCCACATTAATGGATCTTTACAAAGAGCTTGATCTTGAAGGGAAAGCCAACACCCATTTTGATCATTTTCATGATACATACCATCATCACAATACTATTTATTGGGATCGATTCAGAAAAGGGTACATAAACAGGGAAGAACTTCGATGGAAGCGCATGTGGAGAACACTAGTCGATTATAAAATTTCGGACGAAGCACTAGCGAAGTCGATGAGCGAGCGATATTTGGAGATTTTGCCAACTAAAACAAACCTTTTCCCGGACTGTAAAGAGTTGCTGACATACTTATCGGAAAAGAATTACCCCATGCATCTTATCACAAATGGGTTTGAAAAAACGCAGCAGCTTAAATTAAAAAATAGTGGAATCGACCATTATTTTAAGGAAATAATCACTTCGGAGCAGGCAGGAATTATGAAGCCTCATGCAGCCATTTTTGAATACGCCTTGAATAAAGCAGGGACCACAGCAGAGAAAACAATTATGGTAGGTGATACCCTAGAAGTAGATATGCTTGGCGCTATCAATGCAGGAATGGACACAGCCTATTTTAATCCAGCTGAGCCACCTACTGCTAAGATTAGACCAACCTATGTGCTAGAAAATCTTGGCGAATTGATGAGGATACTTTAATTATTTTATTCTGGCTAAAACGGTTACACCGCCTTTAACTACATCTCCAATTTTCACCTCAGTAATTACATTAGTGGGAAGTAATAGATCAACTCTACTACCAAATTTAATGAAGCCTAATTCATCATTTTGTTTTACTTCTTCCCCCACTTTAGCATAGTTAACTATTCTTCGTGCCAATGCTCCTGCAATCTGTTTAACTAGTATAGTTATGTTAGCATTTGAAAGGACCACACTATGCCTTTCGTTTTCGGTGGATGATTTAGGGTCCCATGCTACAAGGTATTTTCCTTTATGGTAAACACTATAAAGCACATTCCCTGAAATTGGATTTCTATTTACATGAACATTAGCAGGACTCATGAACACAGATATTTGAAGTCTTTTTTCCTTAAAATATTCTTGATCAACAGTCTCTTCAATTACTACTACTTTCCCGTCCGCTGGTGCAATGATTGCATTTTCATCAAAGCTGTGGGTTCTCTTTGGAAGACGGAAAAAGGAAATGATAAAAAGCCAAAAAAACAATAAGATGGCATATGCAATCCATGCAAGGATACCAGAAACGGGAGCTAAATGAAGATGAGTAGCTAAGGTAAGTGCTCCGCATACTAATGTAATCAGTAATATAGTTGGATATCCTTCTTTATGTATTGTCATGTCAACTAGTTAAGAATGCAAAAGTAATGATTCGCTTTAGCAATTTATCTTTCTTCTTCGAGCAAGCACCTGCCATGTGCCAGAGACTTCATTACTTTTCACCTCAATTAATGCATCGTAAAGGGCTACCGTTGGACAAACATGATTCGGTACACCAGTCAGGATATCACCAATTTTAAATGTATGAGGTATTGGGGTTTCTAATATTAAGTGTTCTTCACTATGCGCTACAGGTTTTAATGCCGGATGCGATGGGAAATACACACGCATACTGATATCGTCCTCAGAAGATATCGCTTTATACCCTAGATCAACACATATCCTATTGGGCGTTGGAAGTGAAATGATTCTAGTAAGCACAAATAGGGCAGGTTCATATTGTTGATCAGGACAAATCCGTTGATATCCATGATCCCAAAAAATAGGTGTACCCGGACTAGACTCACGATCTATTTTTGTAGAATGGGTTGCAAAATTAAGCGAGCCACCTGCAATAAGGATTGGGTTTTTTGTGTTTCGTGAACTGAAAGTGTTCATCAAGTTTAACACAGGCTGAAAAACCTCATGGCATAGAATTTCTTTTTCCAAATGATTTGATTGGCGAATATGTCCATCATAAGCATGAATACCTAAAAAGGATAATCCCTTCGTTTTTTGGATGGCCTCATGCAACTCTACTGCTCCTTCATCAGGAAGTATTCCTGTTCTATTCATTCCGACATTGACATCAATGTAAACATTTATTTTTAGTCCATGTTCATCAAAAAATTGCCCAATTTGTTTTGCAACTTCGATGTTGTCTATTAAACATGAATATTTAGTTGTTGAATATTGTTGAGTCAATTTAAGCAGTCGTTCAATTTTTGGACCAACGGGTTGATAGGCGAGCAGTACATCATTAGCATTGTTCATTCCCAATAATTCTGCTTCAGCTATTGTTGCACATTTGAATTTGTTGATACCTACCGCTTGCATTAGCTGAATGCCTTCGGCAGTTTTATGCGTTTTTACATGTGGGCGAAGACGATTCACATCTCCATTCACCATCCGCACCATCTCCTCGATATTTTTGATTACCGTTTCATGCATTACAACCAGTGCCGGACTGTCAATATTTTCTATGCCTTTGATTTGATGGAGCATGGGATGGGAATTAAACGCTGGGCGCTTAACGCTTAGCGCTGTGGGTTGGGGTAATAATTGAATTTATATTAACTTATTTATTATTATTTATGGTCTAATATTTTTAAAACTATCAAGATCTAACCAAAAGTACAGAGTGTCTATCCTAAAGCGTCCAGCGTTCAGCGCCAAGCGCCAAGCGTAAAGCGTCCAGCGTCCAATCTCCCAACTCAATTCAACTCACTCATCTCATGCTGAAATGAAAGTAGTGCTTCTTCTATCTCCTCTAGGGTATCCATCATGACCAACTTTGTGCGGATTGGTTTAACATTTGGAATCCCTTTTAGGTAATTGGCATAGTGTCTTCTCATCTCAAAAATACCCACCCTTGGTCCTTTCCATTTTAATGATGCTCGAAGATGTTCTTTGATAACATCCAATCTTTCTTCCAATGTTGGAGGAGCAAGACGTTCTCCTGTATTGAAAAAATGTTTGACTTCCCTAAAAAACCAAGGATATCCAATAGCTGCTCGGCCAATCATGATGCCATCAATTCCAAATTTGTTTTTGTATTCTAATGCTTTTTCAGGGCTGTCAACGTCACCATTTCCAAAAATGGGTATATGCATCCGAGGATTATTTTTTACTTTTTCTATCCAGCTCCAATCTGCCTCTCCTTTATAAAGTTGACTTCTTGTTCTGCCATGGATAGATAATGCTTGTACTCCAACATCTTGCAATCGTTCAGCCACTTCGATGATGTTGATGCTGTCGAAATCCCAGCCCAATCTCGTTTTAACGGTTACAGGGATGGAAGTTGATTTAATTACCGCTTTGGTTAACCGAATCATTAAATCAATGTCTTTTAGTACAGCTGCCCCAGCACCTTTACAAACTACTTTTTTTACAGGGCAACCAAAGTTGATATCGAGTAAATCGGGTTGAACTGTATCTACAATTCTTGCACTCATGGCCATTGCTTCCTCATCGCCTCCAAAAATTTGTATGCCCACTGGACGTTCTTCTTCAAAAATATCGAGCTTCTGCCTGCTTTTAATGGCATCTCGAATCAGACCTTCACTGCTGATGAATTCCGTATACATTAAGTCAGCCCCATTTTTTTTACATACTGCACGAAAAGGGGGATCACTGACGTCCTCCATAGGAGCCAATAACAAAGGAAATGTCGGTAATTCTATCTTGCCTATCTTTATCATAGATGTAAAGGCAAAGGTACAAACTTGCTTATTGTATACATAGATAAACTGATAATCTTTATATGGAGAGTATAACGCAGAATAGACCTGGCATGACTGAACGTGCAGGTATTTTTATCCTGATTGCTTTGATGGGCGCAGGCTTTGTTGTAGGCGGTGGTCTTTCATTTGTTATATGGAAAGCAATGACTGGCCAATCTATTGAACAAATGCAGGCATCCATGATGGATCCATCCTTTGTGAATGAGGTGCGGGTAATTCAAACGCTCTTAGCTGCATTTATTTTTTTTATTCCAGCATTAATTACGGCATTTCTTTTAAATAAAAGGCCAATTATCTATTTGGGACTTCGAAAAAAGAACTCACTCCAAACTATTGGAATAGGTATGGCATTAATGGTGGTAACTATCGTACTGTCTGGGGCGTTGGCTTCATTAACTGAAATGATACCTGTTTCAGAGAGTATGCGTGTATATTTCAAAGGACTTGAAGACACCTATATGAAACAAGTTTTGGTTTTATCTCATATGACTGGGATCCCTGATTTGTTGATTAGCATTTTAGTTATGGGCTTGGCTCCTGCCATTTTTGAGGAAGTTTTTTTTCGGGGAGGATTTCAACAAATGATGATGAAATCAACAGGGAAAGTTTGGTTTAGCATCATATTTACCTCTTTGTTGTTTAGCGCAATTCATTTTTCATATTATGGATTTATTTCAAGGGCTGCAATGGGGATTGTGCTAGGACTTCTTTTTGCCCGAACTGGTAATTTGTGGGTTCCGATTTTAGCCCATTTTCTGAATAATACCATAGGAGTCATTCAGGTGTACATCTTGCGAGTTCAAGGGAAAAATATTGAAGACAATATGGATGATAAATTTCCATTGTGGTCTGGTATATTAGCAATAGTAGTAATCTATATATTATTTAGTTTTTTTACTAAAGCTATTGCAAAGGATAAGCAGAAGGAATTGACTCTTTCCCAAAACGTTGAAATAAACTAGGTAGAGTATGAAAGATTATTTCAAACTTTATGTCTGTTCCGATGGAGTAAAAGCGTCATTAGTAAAAGGAATTTTAGAAGAACATGGTATACCTGTAAGCATGATTAACAAGCAAGATTCTAGTTATGTTTTTTTAGGCGATTACGAGATTTGGATACCCGAAGTATTCGCTTCAGAGGCGTTAGCTGTTTTTAAAGAAATAGCGTTAAATTAAACTTGATGGCATTTAATATTTCCGTTTTTAATACAAGAGCGAAAACTGCAATTATCTATGCAGCTATTATGCTTACTGGCATGTTTTGGAATGAATGGAGTTTTTTTATATTGTTCTCCTTTGTTCACTTTGGTTGTTGGTACGAATACCAAAAACTATCCTCGCTTATCGACCCTTCATTTCATCAAAAGCATTTTTTAGATAGAATAGGCTTTCCATTATTAGGATGGGGCTTCATGCTTTTTGCCACAACAGGAAGACTTGAAGTGCTTAATATGCCATTGGATGTTCTTGGAATATGGACAATACGAGCATCGTTATTTTTATTACCTGCTCCATTTTTATTCAATAGGCAGTATTCTTATAAGCATTTTCTTCGGTCACTCTTAGGTGCAGTATACATCTCACTTTCACTAGCACTATTAATTAATTTGAGGAGTGGATGGATTTGGGGATTTGCCAATGAGGGCAGTTCACTACATGCCATCCTTGCCTTATTTAGTGGACAAATCATTGTTGTACTATTAATCGTAACGATATGGATTAATGATACTATGGCCTATATAGTGGGCTCTTTAATTGGCAAAACACCCCTTACTACTTGGTCTCCCAAAAAAACATGGGAAGGAACAATAGGAGGAATTTTACTGAGCTTGATAGTAATTGTTGGATTTTTTTATTTTACTTCATCAATCACTATCGACTTGATTATACTCGTTTTAATTGCATCCATTAGTGGCACAGTTGGCGATTTGATTGAGAGTAAGTTTAAACGAATAGCCGGGGTCAAAGATAGCGGCAGTTTTATGCCAGGACATGGAGGTTTTTTGGATCGGTTTGATTCCATCATCATTGCAGCACCGTGTATTTGGCTAGTTTGTTATATCTTATATCGATAAACGAAGCGATGATTCTTGTTTTACTCATTTCCATTTTAATCTTGATCTTATTAATCTCTTGGTTAAAGATTAATCCATTCATTGCATTCATCATTGTATCTATAGCTGCTGGTTTTATGTTGGGAATGCCAATAGAAAAGATTCCATTATCTATTCAGAAGGGGATTGGCGATACCATGGGGTCATTAATATTAGTAATCATGTCTGGAGCCATGATTGGCAAACTCTTTGCTGAATCAGGTGCTGCTCAACGTATCAGTATAGTCATGTTAAATTTGTTTGGGAAGAAATATATCACATGGGCATTAATGTGTACTGGATTTTTATTAGGCATCCCTCTTTTTTATAATGTTGGTTTTGTTTTATTGGTACCATTGATATTTTCTATTGTATATCAAGTGAAGCTTCCGACACTTTATGTAGCCATTCCTATGCTTGCTGCGTTATCTGTTACACATGGTTTTCTTCCGCCACATCCATCACCTGCTGCTTTGGTAAATCAATTGAATGCTGATATGGGTACTACCTTACTGTATGGCATGTTAGTGGCTACTCCTGCAATTATTTTGGCAGGCCCATTATTTGCTAAGACTGTTAAACATATTGCGTGTACTCCAAGAACAACCTTTGTTCCGCGCGAAATGGATGAGTCAACACTCCCTTCTTTTGCAATTAGTGTTATTACTGCATTGTTACCGGTATTCATTTTGATTATCACTTCACTGTATCCATTGGTCTATGCTATTCCAATCAGGTTAAAAGGAGTGTTTGCGTTTTTTTCAGATCCTTCTATGCTCATGTTTATTTGTTTGCTTTTTGCAACTTGGTCCATCGGTTTATCTCGTGGAACTTCTATCGCCTCAATCATGAATACCTATTCGGAAGCATTAAAAGACATGCTCATGCTTGTATTGATTGTTGCTGGCGCCGGAGCGTTGAAATATGTTTTTGCAGATGGAGGTATAAGTAATGCATTAGCAGAAATGCTTAAAGGATTAGCGCTTCCTCCATTATTTCTTGGTTGGCTAATCGCAGCAGCCATTCGTGTTGCCGTAGGTTCTGCAACCGTGGCAGGGTTAACCTCTGCGGGAATAATAGCACCATTGGTTTTGGCTACTGGCACTGATCCAAACTTAATGGTGTTGTCTGTAGGTGCGGGAAGTCTTTTTTTCTCCCATGTAAATGATTCCGGTTTCTGGCTTTTTAAAGAATACTTTAATCTATCCATACGGGACACCTTGAGGACATGGAGTGTTATGGAAACAATAGTATCCGTAACCGGACTTGCGGGTGTTTTGTTACTCAACAGTTTGTTGCATTAACTCTTTATTCGCCGGGTTGTTGATCGGTTTTATTGTCTTTGATTGGACGAATAATTTTCCGAGGTTGATCAGTAGGCTTTGGACTTGCAGATGAAATACTAATATTTTTCTTTGGAGCTCCTTCCTTATTTATTTCTTTATTTATTTGCTTAGGGGCCTCTTTAGAAATTTGCTTTGGCATTTCTCTTACACCTTGCCTTGGGGCATTATTACCTCTATTTCTATTCCCTTCATTCGCTTGTCTTTCCCTTTGCTTTTTCTTTTGTGCATTTTTATCGAGCGTACGAAGACTGATTTGTCCTACTACATCAACAAATTGTGGTTCTATTTCTTTTGTTTTGGAGTTTGATCCAACTTCGGCTGTCTCAAGTTCTTCTGGTCTGATGCCCTTTTCATTTTGGGCTTTTATTTTCTTAACTGTTTCAATAGAAAGTGGATATTGTTTGTTGCTATCCGGCAACGTATACCACATAATGTTTTTGAAAATGTCTTTTTTGATAAGTTGTGCATTGCCCTTAGCCGTTTGTAAAACATCAACGTGATCAGGGAAGTGCTGAAGTGCATCAAGGTATGTGTCTAATTCATAGTTCAAGCAACATTTCAGTCGGCCACATTGACCACTAAGTTTTGTCTGGTTGATGCTTAGGTTTTGATAGCGTGCTAGGGCAGTTGTAACACTTTTGAATTCATTTAACCAGCTGCTGCAACAAAGTTCTCTTCCACAGCTTCCAATTCCACCCACTTTGGCTGCCTCTTGGCGAGCCCCAATCTGTTTCATTTCAACTTTAACTTTGAACTCACTCGCATATATTTTGATCAATTCCCTGAAATCAACCCTGTCGTCTGCAGTATAAAAGAAAGTTGCTTTGCGACCATCCGCTTGGATTTCAACCTCGCAGACTTTCATATTAACTTTAAGTTGTTTTGCAATGGCTCTTGCACGGGCTAGAGCTTCTTTTTCACGGGCTTTATTTTCTTCCCATTTTTGGATATCCACCTCAGAAGATCGTCTGAGAATTTTTTTCATCTCTGCATTGTCTTCTGCAATTCTTTTTTTCTTCAATTGTAGTCGAACAAGCTCGCCACTAAGATTAACCATTCCTACATCAAATCCGCCAACTCCTTCAACGCTTACCATTTCACCTTTATTAAAGTGATGAAGCGTGGTATTCTTGAAATAGTCTTTGCGGCTGCCATTATTGAAGCTTATCTCAACAACCCTACATGAAACGGCAGGGTCAGTAAAAGGTAAATTAGCAAGCCAATCATGAACGTTTAGTCTATTACAACCACCAGTGCTACAACCACCATTGCTTTTGCAACCGCTTGGTTTTCCATCTTTTGTTCCGCATGAGCTACATCCCATAAAAATTATTTTACCAGAGAATGTTATTTCTCTTAGGTTAAGTCAAAATTGTAGATGAGATATGGGGATTGTGGTTTGTAGGAGGCTTTCAATATGCCCGGTATATGGTCACAAGTCGTTGTACACTTTATATTAAAACCAGCGAAAACGCATTCATAATTCAATAATCAAACCTCAAACCTTCCCTTATCCATCACGTGTCAGTTTATCAAAATTACTGATTTATCTTTTATGATATGATATATTTTGAGGGTAAGGGCCATGAAAAGCATTTTAGGATTAGCATTTCGTTCTATATAATATGATGCTTTATCCAATTCCTGAACAATCGCTTCAATTTGTTCTGGGGCGATCAGTTTATTCACTCTGCGTGCAAAATCAATTTCCATTTCTCCGCTATCATCAGATCCACCGAGTAGACTTTCATGAATCGAGGTGGACAGGAGATGGGTGAAGTATGCAAGAAATTGTTTTTGCTTTTCTCTACCTAATTTACTGATATCGTCAATCCATTTAAGTTGAGCGGCTGGTCCATTTTTCAACATCGCGTTTAGCCATTCTCTGAGTAATTCTTGATAATTCTCATCGCTTTGATGGATTAGCTGAAAGGCCTCACGGAGATTGCCTGCTGATATGCTAGAGATCGCTTCAGCTTTCTCTGTTGGCACGCTTTGGTTTTTGATCAGCCATTCTTTAACCTCTGTTTTATTCAACTGATTTATTTTAATCAGTTGAGTACGAGATAAAATGGTTGGTATAATCCTAGATTCGTCTTCTGCTACTAAAATGAATAACGTATTGGGAGGGGGCTCCTCAATCATTTTAAGGAGTTTGTTGCCGGTTACACCTAAATATTCTGGCATCCATTGAATCAATATTTTGTAACCGCTTTCGAAACTTTTTAAATTCAGTTTTCGCAAGATGTCTTCACATTCATGAGATGTGATATTTCCTTGTTTATTTTCTGCACCAAGGCTTTGAAGCCAATCAAATGCGTTTCCGAATGGTGTTTGAGCAATAAAGTTCCTCCACTCAACGATAAAATCGTTGCTTTTGGGTTTGTCAATGCCGTCTTTAGTTATGGTTGGAAATGAAAAGTGAATGTCTGGATGAATTAGCGCAGTCGCTTTAACACAAGACGGGCACATTCCACATGCGTCATCAAGAAATGTTGTTTGAGCAGGCTCTGTTGCACCGAAGAGTGAATCCAGTTGAGTATTGGGCTTATTTCTTTCGCAAACAAGGTATTGTGAAAATGCAATGGCAAGTGGAAGCGCACCGCTGCCTTCCTTTCCCAAAAACAACAGCGCATGACTTAGTCTGTTATGAGAAACTAGTTGAACTAATTTCTCCTTAATGGAAACTTGGCCGGCTATTTCGGAGAATTGCATTTCACGAAAGTACAATGCAAATGGGAATAGTAGATAGGAAGAGAACTTTAAACTTTTTGGTTTTTCGCTTTACGCTGAACGCTCTGTGCCTTTGTGCCTTCGTCCCTTTTTTTCGCTTTACGCTGGACGCTCTGTGCCTTTGTGCCTCCGTCCCTTTTTTTCGCTTTACGCTTTACGCTGAACGCTCTGTGCCTTTGAGCCTTCGTCCCTTTTTTTAAAACTATTTAAGGTACCCCGCAATTTCAGGCCCAGTCGGACTTACTTTACTTGGAAATACAGCCAATAATTTTCCCTGTTCATCAAGTAGAAATTTGGTGAAGTTCCAATTGATTTCACCATCCATAGCACCATTCTCGGTTTTTGTAGTGAGCCACTTGAATAAAGGATGAATATCTCCGCCTTTAACAGAAACTTTTTCTGCCATAGGGAAGCTTACGCCATAATTTTTAGTACAAAATGATTTGATTTCTGAATTTGATCCAGGTTCTTGTCCGCCAAAATTGTTTGCAGGGAAGCCAACGATGACTAGTTTTTGTTTATTGGCTTCATATAGCTTTTCCAATTCTGCGTATTGGGGTGTATAGCCGCATTGTGATGCTGTGTTAACAATTAGTATTTTTTTTCCTTTGAAGGCTGAAAAATCAATTGTACCTCCGTCGATTGCTGGTACTTTAAATGAATGGATTGATTTAGGTCCTATTGCAAAAAGTGAGAATGCTATGAGTATAAGTTTTGTCATAAAATTATTTTGATTTGTTAAGGTAACACTTTGTATTGAATAAAGTTCATTGGCCGCTTGGCGCTTTACGCTGGGCGCTTAGCGCTGGACGCTGAACGTTAATTATTTAACTGCATGGTCATTAAATAGAGATAATTGAAAAAGATAAAATCGATAGAGCCTCTAGCGCTAAGCGTTCAGCGAAAAGCGCCCAGCGTTTAGCGAAAAGCGCCCAGCGT
>CANGBH010000024.1 GCA_947451935.1 Chitinophagaceae bacterium | reverse complement strand
GTGCCTTTTCTTCCTGGTGCAAATGGACGAGTTGTTCCTTGGGGAAAGGTTATGACCCAACTCTTTTTTAATGCATCATAAATCTTACTATAATCATTTGAATCAACTTCCCTCTTTACATCTTTACCGCCAGCCCTCCAAGTACGCTTGATGGAAATAGCGCCACCTAAACTCAACAGCCGACTGACCAAACTCTCTTTCATCGTCTCTTCTGCAGCGACAAAATTCACATTACTGAATGGATTAAGCAAATAATATGGTAACCCTAACTTATTCATCTTCTTCCATTTGACTGCACAAAATATATGTATAAACGCAATAACATCAGCGAAATAAGTTTGATGATTGCTAACAAACAACACATTCCGATCTGGCAAATTTTTAAGGTGTTCAGTCCCACTTATTTTCAATCGATTAACAATCATTAAACCTGGATAAGTAAATAACCCAACTATAGCATACAGTGCCTTCCTAACTAGTTTAGATTGCTTTAAGGAATTATAAAACATAGAGTTAAGATAGCGATTAATAGAACAAAAAAGACTTACGCACTATGGATACTAATTAAAAAATTCACCCGTAATTCTTTCAACTGAATGCTCGATATTTGCATGAATAAAAAAATCATGGCACTTACTACCGCAATATTTGATATGGATGGGCTGATCATAGACTCTGAACCATTATGGTACGAAGCTGCTATTGAGGTGATGAATGAGTTCAATATATCAATTGACCAAGAAGCATACAATACTACAACAGGACTTCGAACAAAAGAATTCTTGCATCATTGGTTTAGCATGCACAATATCGACCTTGGTGAAGTTGATTATTATGAGAAAAAAATCACCGACATTGTCATTTCAAAAGTAAAAGAAACTGGAACAACCATGGATGGCGTTCACCATGCACTGCAATTGATAAAAGACCATAGAATCAAAATTGGCCTGGCTAGTTCTTCGCCAATGGCATTAATTGAAACAGTGCTTTCAAGAACAGGATTAACGGATGTATTCGCCATTACCACTTCAGCGGAACATCTACCATACGGCAAACCTCATCCACAAGTATATTTAGATTGTGCTCAATCGCTTGGCAGCGAACCAACATCATGCTTCTGCTTGGAAGACTCATTTAACGGAATGTTAGCTGCAAAATCAGCTAGAATGAAATGCATTGTTGTACCTCATCCTGCACAGTTTAATGAAGGCAGATGGCAAGCTGCAGACCTTAGCCTGAATTCATTAACAATGCTTACGAGTAAGAACTTAGCAGATTTAACTAAATAAAAAAGGTCCTGCAATACTGCAGGACCTTGATATGTTTTGCAAGAAGAATTATTTAGATTCTTCTCCGCCTTCCATTTTTTTCTTGAGTTCAGCAAGTACTCCAAGATCTCCAAGAGTTGTTTTTTCAACCTTCCCTTGAATATCCTTAACAGCTTTTTTAGTTTTTGCTGCATCGGCTTTTTTCTCTTTTACTACTGCTTCTTTCTCTTCAGCAATCACTTGTTCCCAAATGCGTGCGTGGCTTAAAACAATTCGCTTTTCGTTGCGATCGAATTCGATCACCATGAATTGAATTGTTTCGTCTGCTCCTACTGTTTTACCATCTTCTTTTGCAAGATGACGTGCAGGGGCAAAGCCTTCAAGACCATAAGGAAGCTGAACTACAGCGCCTTTATCATCTTTTTTCACAACTGTTCCTTCGTGAATTGAACCGATAGCGAAAGTTTCCTGAAGTGAATTCCAAGGATCTTCCTCAAGCTGCTTGTGACCAAGCTGTAGCTTACGGTTTTCCTTGTCAATATTCAAAATCATCACATCGATTTGGCTACCAGATTTTACAAATTCAGTAGGGTGGTTAAATCGCTTCAACCAGCTTAGATCACTAATGTGAATCATTCCACCAATTCCAGATTCTAGTTCAACAAAAACGCCATAAGGAGTGATGTTTTTAACTAGACCTGCATGGCGGCTGCCTACAGGGAATTTATCTTCAATGATGCTCCAAGGATCAGAAGTAAGTTGCTTAATAGACAAACTCATTTTTCTGCTATCCTTATCAAGGGTTACTACTTTCGCTTCGTACTCATCACCAAGTTTGAAAAACTCTTTTGCATTTACAGGTGTATTTGCCCAAGTTATTTCACTTACGTGAACAAGTCCTTCTACTCCAGGTGTAATTTCTAGGAATGCCCCATAATCTTCAATATTAACCACTTTACCTTTTACGGTTGCATTTTCTTCAATATCTGCAGAAAGTGTATCCCAAGGATGAGGGGTCAATTGCTTAAGACCAAGGCTGATTCTGCGTTTCTCGTCATCAAAGTCGAGAACCACCACATTAAGTTTTTGATCAAGCTTAAGCACTTCAGTAGGATGATTAATACGACCCCAGCTGATGTCTGTAATATAGAGTAGACCATCAACACCACCAAGATCAAGGAATGCTCCAAAGTCTGTGATGTTTTTGATAGTACCCTCAAGTACTTGTCCTTTTTCAAGTTTACCCATGATCTCAGCACGTTGTGCTTCGATATCGCTTTCAATAAGCGCTTTGTGAGAAACAACTGCATTCTTAATGGTCTCATTAACTTTAACCACTTTGAATTCCATTGTCTTGCCAACAAATTGGTCATAGTCCGTTACAGGCTTAACATCAATTTGAGATCCAGGTAAGAATGTTTCCATACCCATGATGTCAACGATAAGTCCACCTTTAGTTTTGCTTGTAACAAAACCAGTAACTACTTCACCAGACTTGTGCATTTCTACAATACGCTCCCATGCACGAGAAATACGGGCTTGCTTACGACTAAGATGTAGATGTCCTTCTCTGTCTTCTTTTTCTACTACCATTACCTCTACGACATCTCCTGTCTTAATACCATGCAAATCCCTGAACTCATTTAATGAAATAAGTCCATCGCTCTTAAAACCAATGTTAATTACAACATCTGTTTTGGTTAGGCCTACTACAATACCTTGAACCATCTCACCATCGGTGATTTGTTTGAAAGTACCTTCGTAAACGGCATCGTACTTTTGTTGCTCTTCGTTGTTGTAACGGGCAACATTTCTCTTGTCAATGCTCCAATCGAAATCATCGTGTGCGGAAACAGTTGACGGGTTAACTAGTGTGTTGTTTTCTTCCACTATTAAATTCCTCCTTTTGTTTAAATTTCAGCACTGTTTTGTCAGGCTGATTTGGGGACGGCAAAGGTAATGGAATTATGCAATTCTTGCGAAAAATTAGTGGATTTTCGGACGAAAATTAGCCCAAAAGACAGGCTAAATTGCTTATTGGGCGATATTTTTCAGTGCCAAACTCAGTTTATCTAACTCCTTTAATGAAGTATAGACATTAGGGGTAATTCGAACACCATGAATGTTTTGCCAATTTATCCCTACAGTATGTATTTTATACTTACTAAAGAGTTCGCCAGAGACCTCTTCTGGCTTCTTGCCCTCAATTGAAATATTGGCAATAGCACAGGACATTCCTGGTGCATTTGACTGAAGAAATGAAATGCGAGGCAGTCCTTTTAGCTGATCTACCCAATAATTTTTCAGAAATCGAAGGCGGGCTTCTTTCCTTTTTGCACCAATCATTTCATGAAAATCTACAGCTGCGCCAATTGCCATCTCAGAAGCAAAGGAGCGCGTCCCCAATGATTCAAACTTTCTAATATCGGTACCATCTGGCTCATTGTTGGAAAGAAGTGCCCATATTTTGTTGATCTTATCTTTCTTAACATACATTAATCCGCTGCCAAAAGGTGCCCCCATCCACTTGTGAAGTGATGTTGCAAAGTAGTCGCACCCCAAATCAGGAATCGAAAAATCAAAATGAGCTAATGTATGTGCCCCATCGCATATAACCTCTATACCTCGAGTATGAGCGACATCTGCAATCTTACGCACAGGCATAATTTGACCAGTCCAATTGATAAGATGAGTTATCATCACAACTTTAGTGCGGTCCGTAAATGCTTTGGTATAAAAATTTACAATATCATGCTCATGCTCAATGGGCAAAGGCAAGTCAACCCAAACCAATTTAATCCCATCCCGCTTCTCTCGTTGCTTCCAAGCATTGATCATATTTGGATAATCTTGATGAGTCAAGACCACTTCATCACCTGCTTTAAGATTCAACCCAAAAATGATAGTATTTAATCCTTCGGTTGCATTTCGATTAATCGCAATTTCTTCTTTATCACAACCACAAACCGCAGCAAGCTTTTCCCTTAATGGCTCACGCCCTTGATCAAGAATTTGCCACATGAAATATGACGGTCCCTCATTACAATATTGATAGTTGCGAATATGTGCGTCTTGAACAACCTTGGGTTGAGGCGAAACACCTCCATTATTTAAATTTATAATCGTTGGACTTACCGTATAAGCTTCGCGAATCCATCCCCAAAAATCTTCATCTGTGGCATATGTATTAGGGTCATGAATGCCTTTAGCAGAGCGCTCTAGAGCATCTTCTGCAAATACAGGATTAGCTGCATGAAGAAAAGGCAAACCTGTCATTGCCCCAGAAAAAATACGAATAAAATTACGACGTGATTTATTGGTCATTCAATTTGATTTAGTTCGCCCACAAAGTTGACTTCATCAAGTTATGAAAAAAATCACCTTAGCCAATACTAACTTTCGACAGATGTCATTTTTGTGGTAATGTCTTCTGCAACGATCCAACCGCTAGACCATGCATGTTGAAAATTATACCCCCCGGTTATGCCATCAACATTAAGCACCTCTCCGGAAAAATACAATCCTGGAATTAATTTACTTTCTAATGTCGACTGATGTATTGCGTCAACCTTTACTCCTCCTGCGGTCACAAACTCTTCCTTGAATGTAGTTTTTCCTTTTACATTATACACGTCGTTACAAATAAGTTTTGCCAATAAATTACTCGCAGCTGATGGTATATTGGCCCAGCTCGTATCCGGTTTTATGGCAGACTTCTCCAGTAAATAATTCCATAAGCGGCCTGGAATATCAAAAGGATTCTTATTGCCAACCAACTGACGCGCTATTTCAATACGTTTTGTTTTAATCAATTCTAACATAGCACTTTCATGAAAATCAGGCGCCCAATTAACACTAACTTCAAATGTGTAATCGAGTTCATTTAATTCCTTTGCGGCCCGAGAAGACATTTTTAATACAGCTGGTCCGCTCAACCCCCAATGGGTTATCAATACTGGCCCACGCTCTTGAAGTTTAAGCTTTGGAATTTTCACCATTGTATCTGGACTTGCTACACCCATAAGTTGATGCAGCTTATTATCGAGAATATTAAATGTAAAAAGAGAAGGGACCGGAGGCTCAATATCTATGCCTATTTCCTTCAACCAATCAAATCCGGATTCTTTTGAAAATCCGCCTGTAGCTATGCAAATAAAATCAGCATGAATTTTTTCTGCCGCATTCATGCCATGTTTCACTTCCAATAAAAAACCCGACTCCAATTTATTAATATGAAGAACTTCGTGTTGCATTCGAATGTCCACATTATACTTTTCTGCTTCTTGCATCAAACAATCTATGATTGACTGTGACTTATCTGATTCAGGAAACATCCTACCATCAGACTCCACTTTCAATTGTACTCCTCTAAGCAAAAACCAATTTTGAGTATCCTGACTCGAAAATCGATACAATGATTTCTTCATAAAATTTTTTCCGCGTGGATAGGCATCAATCATATCATTGACTGCTTCAGAATAATGTGTCACATTACAACGACCTCCACCACTGACTTTGACTTTGGAAAGCAACTTGGTTGTTTTTTCTAATATAACTACATCAAGTGCAGGATTCTGTTGTGCCGCATTTACTGCACAGAAGAAGCCAGAAGCCCCACCACCAATTACAATTAATTTTTTTCTAGTACTCATGACAATCTCTAGATCAATATATCAATCTGAATTGATTGATAGTCGTATTAAAAAAATATAAAATTCAAATGCAATTTAAAAATCGCAAATAGAAAGAATATAGTACCCTTAAAGTTATGATATTGAAAGCAGGAGGAAAAAATTCAACTTCGATTAGTAATCCCCAACTAAATGGCTATTGGATTTCTCATTTAACATGATCTGATCAAAGTTTGACAGCACGTCTGCCTTTCCTTTTTTAATGCATATAGTGTGCTCATAATGAGCGGAAAACTTCCCGTCTTTAGTTCTTACAGTCCAACCATCCTCGTCATAAAACACATCTTTTGTGCCAAGATTAATCATGGGCTCGATTGCAATAACCATGCCTTCTTTCAACTTTGGACCAGTCCCCTTTTTCCCAAAATTGGGCACTTGAGGATCTTCGTGCAACTGACGACCTAATCCATGTCCAACTAATTCACGTACCACACCAAGATGATGTTTTACTTCAGCAAAATCTTGAATAGCAAAGGATATATCACCTACGCGATTACCAACATGTGCTTTATCTATTCCTAGCAATAATGATGTTCTGGTAACTTGCATCAATAACTTATGCTCATCAGAAATAGGAGCTACTCCGAAGGTATAAGCGCTATCGCCATGAAATCCATTTTTGTAAACACCAACATCGATTGACACCAAATCACCTTCTCTAATTTCTTTGTTTGTAGGGAACCCATGTACAACTGCATCGTTTACAGAAATACACGTTGCAAAAGGATATCCTTTATAATTTTTGAAAGAAGGAACTGCTTTTTGATCGAGGATGAATTCCTCCGCCCGTTGATTTAGTGCTAATGTAGTAATACCTGGCTTAAGAAATGATGCAAGCTCAGCTAGTGTTTGACTGACCAAGAGTGCACTCTCACGGATTAATTCGATCTCCGCAGCATTCTTAAGTTGAACCATATTAAATAGAGGATGTAGTTGCGCCTTGTCTTCCTTGAATTCTTCCGCCAGACATCAAGCCATCATACTGACGCATCAATAGATGTGTTTCAATTTGCTGTAACGTATCAAGTATAACACCTACCATAATAAGTAGCGATGTTCCACCGAAGAAAGAAGCAAATGATTGCGTGATGCCAAATTGCTGTGCAATACCTGGAAGGATACCGATACAGGCCAAGAATATAGCGCCAGGTAACGTAATGCGATCCATCACTTGTCCAATATAATCTGCTGTAGCTTGACCAGGTTTAACCCCAGGAATGAAACCATTATTTTGCTTCAAATTATCAGCCATTTGCTTTGGGTTGAAAATCAAAGCGGTATATAAGAAAGTAAAAGCAATAACCATGATACTGTATATCATCATATACCAAAAGCTACTTGGATTATTAAAAATCCTAGCGATCCCTTTTCCTGACTCTAGATTAGTGAAAGAAAACAAAGTAGGTAAAAACATGATAGCTTGTGCAAAAATGATTGGCATTACACCAGATGCATTCACTTTTAAAGGCAGAAACTGACGAGCACCAGCTAGAGATTTACTTCCTACCAATTGCTTTGCATAACTAATAGGAACTCTTCTCACACCTTGTACAAGTAATATTAAACCAAGTATTATAGTGATAAGAAATGCAATTTCAATCAAAAATAAGAGTAAGCCGCCACCACCTCTAGTTTGCTTTGCTGCCAATTCACCTATAAATGATTTTGGCAAACGGGCTAAAATACCAACCATAATAATGATTGAAGTTCCGTTTCCAAGACCTTTATCTTGAATTTTCTCCCCTAGCCACATTACAAATAAAGTTCCCGCTGTCAAAACAACTACAGTCGATAACCAAAAGAATGGTTGATAAGACTCAATCAAGGCATCTCTGCTTACATTTTTTAAATAAGCAACATAAGCTGCAGCTTGAAATACGGTAACGATTGCAGTTAGGTATCTAGTCCATTGATTTATTTTCTTTCTTCCACTATCTCCTTCCTTCTGCACTTTTTGCATTTGTGGAACCAAAATGGTCATCAATTGCATAAAAATAGATGCAGAAATATATGGCATAATACCTAGGGCAAAAATAGAGGCACTTGAGAATGATCCACCTGCAAATGTATCAAAAAGACTAAGTAGTCCTTTCTTGGCACTAACAAGATCCAACTTGTTAGGATCGATACCTGGAAGTGGAACGTGGGAACCAACACGGTATACGAGTATCAATAAAAGAGTAATAATGATTTTGCTTTTCAGCTCATCTATACTCCAGATATTTTTGATTGTATGTAGAAATTTCTTCACGTGAATTTTTTTTGCCCGTTAACTAACCTAACAACAAGTCGTTGTTAAATATCGGAAATTATTTGATGATTTCAACAGTTCCACCTGCTGCTTCAATAACAGACTTTGCTTTTTCACTTATAGCATTTACTTTAAAAGCAACTTTTGAAGTAATTGCGCCGTTTCCAAGAATCTTAACTTTGTCAGTACGGCTGATTAATCCGTTGATATAAAGGTTCTCCATGTTGAAATCAGAGATGCCATATTTTTCAACCAAAGTTTCAACCTGACCTAAGTTAAAGACTTTGTATTCTACTCTATTGATGTTTTTGAATCCTACTTTAGGAATACGACGCTGAATCGGCATCTGTCCGCCTTCACTTGCGCGCTTACTTTTGAAACCACTACGACTTTGATGTCCTTTATTACCTTTTGTTGAAGTACCACCTTTACCAGATGCTTCACCTCTACCTAGTCTTTTCTCTTTTTTAGTTGCGCCTTTTGCAGGTCTTAATGTATGTAATTTCATGTTTATTCTTTTTACTCAACGCAGTCCCCTAAGACCACTCGTATTAAATATAGATTACAGCTTACAGGGATTGCTGCTAGATTTCTTCAACTTTGATTAAATGATTTACTTTCCTAACCATGCCCAAAATTTGTGGGGTGGCCTCAACTTCTACTGTAGCGTGAAGTTTACCTAATCCAAGTGCTTGCATCGTACGCTTTTGACGCTCAGGACGATCAATAACACTTTTCACTTTTGTAATTTTTAGCTTTTTCATACTTAAACCCCGGGGGGATTTTTAAGGTGATTATTTTTGAAGCCGACTAAATTATATTAGCCGTTAAATACTTTCTTAAGTCCTACTGTCCTTGTTTTTGCAACATGAATTGGTTCACGTAATAAAGCAAGCGCTTTAAAAGTAGCTTTTACCACATTATGAGGATTAGCTGAACCAAGTGATTTTGCAAGAACGTCCGTAATACCAACGCTTTCCAACACAGCACGCATACTACCTCCGGCAATTACACCCGTACCATGAGCTGCTGGCTTTATAAGTACTTTAGCAGCACCTTCTTTAGCCCATTGATCATGAGGAATAGTACCTTTCATTACAGGAACCTTGATTAGATTTTTCTTAGCATCTTCAATACCCTTTGTAATGGCTTCTTGTACTTCTTTTGCTTTACCAAGTCCATGACCAACAATTCCTTGTTCATTACCCACTACTACAAGCGCAGAAAAGCTAAAAGCACGTCCGCCTTTTGTTGTTTTCACAACACGATTGATGGTAACTACTTTTTCTTTCAATTCAAGATCGCTGGCCTTGATCTTGCTAAATTTTACTTTTGACATTTACGTAATATTAAATTGAATAATTTATACAATTAGAACTTCAGTCCACCCTCTCTTGCAGCTTCTGCTACTGCTTTCACTCTACCATGATAAAGGTATCCACCACGATCAAAAACACAGGTAGTTAATCCAAGAGCAATAGCCTTCTTGGCGATAGAATCACCAACCAATTTACTTTTGCCTGTCTTGTTCACTTTTTGAGCAACAATATCTTTCTCTTTAGAAGAAGCTGCCGCAATAGTTTTAGCATTTACATCATCAATGAGCTGTACATAGATTTCAGTATTACTCCTGAATACACTAAGCCTTGGCTTTTCTGATGTACCCGATATCTTTTTACGTATCGTGTACTTGATTCTTTGTCTTCTTAATGTTTTTACGTTCATCTTATTATATTTTGTCCTGATGCTGCCAGGATAGTTAACGATTATTTTCCTGCTGCTTTACCTGCTTTACGACGGATGTATTCACCTTTGTATTTCACACCCTTACCTTTGTATGGTTCAGGCTTTCTCAATCCTCTGATTTTTGCAGCAACTTGACCAAGCAATTGCTTATCAATGCCTTCCAATACGATACGAGGATTATCTCCCTTCTCTTGTGAAGTAACTACTTTCAACTCTTTAGGAATTTCAAAAATAATGTTGTGTGAATAGCCTAAAGCAAGATCAAGGATATTCCCTTGGTTCGCTGCTTTATAACCCACACCCACTAATTCCAATTCCTTCTTGTATCCATTGGTTACACCAAAAACAAGGTTATTGATAAGCGCTCTGTAAAGACCATGCATAGCACGATGTCTAATCTGATCAGTTGGACGCTTTACTTCAACAATGTTGTCAGTTATCACGATAGTGATATCACGATCAACAGCTTGCTTTAATTCTCCTTTTGGACCTTTTACAGTAACTACATTATCTGCACCTACTGCAATGGTTACACCTTGTGGAAGTTCAATGATTTTCTTACCTATACGAGACATAGTATTTGATTTAATCTCCTGTTCGCTTGTCCTTCAGTGGTTTCAGTTCCGTATAGAAAACTTAGTACGCACACCCAAGGCTTTCCGATCAGGATCGCTTTTAAATATTAATAAATGTAACAAAGTACCTCACCACCCACTTTCTGAACTTTAGCGTCTTTGTCTGTCATAACACCTTTCGAAGTAGAAAGGATAGCTATTCCAAGACCATTTTTTACACGCTTGAATTCAACGGGTTTTGCATATTGCCTCAAACCTGGGCGACTAACACGCTCAAGGGTTTTGATTGCTGGCTCTTTCGTTTCAGCATCATACTTCAAGGCGATTTTAATCATTCCTTGCTTGTCGTCATCCTCAAACTTATACTTCAGGATATACCCCTGATGGTATAAGATTTCAGTGATGCGCTTTTTCAAGTTAGACGCTGGAATCTCTACGATACGGTGTCCGGCCATTTGGGCATTTCTAACCCTGGTCAGAAAATCTGCGATTGGATCTGTTGTCATTTGTTATCCCTCCTTAGTCCCTCTCGGGAGTATTTCGGTTGAATTTGATTGATAATAATTTTTATTCTTTCTGGTTTACCAGCTTGCTTTCGTTACTCCTGGAATCTTACCGGCAAGTGCCATGTCTCTGAACATTACCCTAGATAATCCAAAGAAACGCATGTATCCTTTTGGACGACCAGTGAGTTGACACCTGTTTTTCAGACGAACTTTCGAAGAGTTTTTAGGAAGTTGATCCAAGGCTTGCCAGTCACCTGCCGATTTTAATGCAGCACGTTTTTCAGCAAACTTTGCAACCATCTTTTCTCTTTTCCTTTGTCTGGCTTTAATTGATTCTTTTGCCATATGATGTTGTGTATTTAAACTTGGGTCTTACCCCTTTTATAAATCGATTAGTCTTTTTTCATGTTTTTGAAAGGCATACCCAACTCTTTCAACAATTCATACGCCTCTTCATTATTCTCCGCGGTCGTTACAAGCGTGATATCCATTCCAGTTATTTTTGTAACCTTATCGATATCAATCTCTGGGAATATGATTTGCTCAGTAATACCCAATGTGTAGTTACCTCTTCCGTCAAATGCTTTTTCACTAACCCCTTTGAAATCACGAACCCTTGGTAAAGAAGCTGAAATCAAGCGATCAAGAAACTCATACATTTTCACACCCCTCAAGGTAACACGTGTTCCGATTGGCATGTGCTTTCTGAGTTTGAAATTTGAAATGTCTTTCTTAGATTTTGTTGCTTGAGCCTTTTGACCAGAAATAGTTGTCATCTCTTCGATGGCAATATCGATCAATTTTTTATCGGCTACAGCTCCATTTACACCACGATTCAAACAAATCTTGGTCAACTTTGGAACCTGCATTACGCTTTTATAGCTGAATTTTTTCATTAGTGCCGGTGCCACTTCATTGTGGTACTTTGACTGTAGTCTGGGTGTATACGTTGCTGTGCTCATTATTTGATTACCTCCCCTGATTTTTTAGATATTCTTACTAGTTTTCCTTCTTCCCTAGTTCTCTTCACTTTGGTAGGACCTTCAGTTTTTGCATCCCAAAGCATAACATTGCTGATGTGAACTGAAGCTTCCTTCTTCACCAATCCACCCTTTGTATTCTGAGCAGAAGGCTTAGTATGTTTGGTTACAATATTTACTCCTTCAATAAGAACACGGGTCTTTTCAGGATAAACCTCAAGCACCTTACGAGGCTTTTTGAGATCCTTATCCTCACCGGTGATTACTACAACGGTATCACCTTTTTTAATATTAAACTTTGACTTAAATCTGTTGCTCATCTTGATTATTTTATTGCGCAGAAAATTCGGTTATTAAAGTACTTCGGGAGCTAGTGAAATAATTTTCATATACCCTTTATCCCTAAGTTCACGAGCTACTGGGCCAAAGATCCTCGTTCCTCTTGGATCATCAGACGTGTTCAGTAACACTACAGCGTTGTCATCAAAACGAATGTAAGAACCATCCTTTCTACGAAGCTTATTCTTTGTTCTCACGATTACCGCTTTGGTAACAGTTCCTTTTTTAATACCACCCGCAGGGATAGCATCTTTTACAGTAACAACAATCTTATCTCCGATTTTGGCATAATCCTGTCCGCTATTGCCCAAAACTCGGATACAGAGTACTTCTTTTGCACCACTGTTGTCTGCTACATTTAATCTGGATTCTTGCTGAATCATTTTGTTTATTTTTAATCGGCTAGTGCCGTCTTGTTAAACGAACTGTTTTTAAAATTCAGTCGCCCTAAAGTTATTTTGCCTTTTCGATAATTTCGACCAATCTCCAACGCTTTGTTTTACTCAAAGGCCTCGTCTCCATGATCTTTACCACGTCCCCAGGTTTTGCTTCATTCTTTTCATCATGAGCATGGAACTTAGTCGTTTTCTTTACGAATTTTCCATATATGGGGTGCTTTACCTTTCTTTCAACAGCTACTGTAACGGTTTTATCCATCTTGTCGCTGCTTACAACACCTGTTTTGGTCTTACGAATTTGTCTATCAACCATTTCTTTTCGTTTTGCTTTCAGTCCAAAGACTGAATGTTTAATATTAATACACCGGCCTTGCCTTTATTAAGCAGTAGCCCTTTTCTTAAATTCAGTTTTAAGTCTTGCTATGTCTTTTCTCAACTCTCTGATGCTCATTGGGTTCTCCAAAGGAGTAATTCCGTGAGCAAATTGCAGCTTCTTAAGGCGCAATTCGTCTTCAACAATCTTGGATTTAATATCCGATTGACTAAGTGAAGAGAGGCTTTTTAAAAAATCTAATTTCTTTGACATGGTTAAATTATTTTTCTTTCAATTTTACTATGCTACATAATCCCTACGGATAATAAACTTGGTTCTGATAGGAAGTTTTGAGGCAGCAAGCTCCATTGCTTCTTGAGCTACCTGTAAAGAAACACCTTCCATTTCAAAAAGGATCCTTCCTGGCTCAACTACTGCAGCCCAAAACTCTAAATTACCTTTACCCTTACCCATCCTTACTTCTGCAGGCTTACGGGTAATTGGTTTATCAGGGAAAATTCTGATCCATACATTACCTTCTCTTTTCATTGCACGTGTCATTGCTTGACGTGCCGCTTCGATTTGTCTGCTTGTCATCCACACTGGCTCAAGTGCTTTCAATCCGAAAGAACCAAAAGATAGAGATGCACCTCTTTTGGCAACTTCTCTAATTCTTCCCTTTTGCGCTTTTCTGTGTTTCGATCTTTTTGGTTGTAACATGTTGAAGTATTTATATTTAATACTTGATTTAAATTATTTATCATCTACGATCTCTTCCGCTTGCAGCACCGCCACCTCTTCTATCTCCACCACCTCTGCGGTCATCACCACCTCTTCTATCATCACGACGTGGTTCTCTTCTTTCACCAGCACCTTCAGCTTTAGTACCACTGATGATGTTTGGATTCAAGTCGCGCTTCGACAAAACTTCACCTTTACAAATCCACACCTTGATACCAATTTTGCCATATACAGTTTGTGCAAATACTGAAGCATAATCAATATCCATTCTGAATGTATGCAATGGCACTCTTCCTTGTTTAATTTCTTCTGAGCGTGCAATCTCAGCACCGCCCAAACGACCACCTGCTTTTATTTTAATTCCTTCAGCACCTAAACGCATTGTAGAAGCGATTGCCATTTTAATGGCACGTTTGAAATTGATACGATTTTCAATTTGCTTAGCGATAGTTTCGCCAACAATCATCGCATCTAATTCAGGCCTACGGATTTCAAGAATGTTAATTTGAACATCCTCTTTACCAGTAAGTTTTTTTAATTCTTCTTTGATACGATCAACTTCGCCACCACCTTTACCAATAATGATACCAGGCTTAGAAGTGTGAATGGTAACAATCAACTTATTTAATGTACGCTCAATAACGATCTTAGAAATACCACCTTTATTTATACGTGCATTGAGGTAACTGCGAATTTTTGTATCCTCAATCAACTTATGCGCATAATCTTTCTTACTGCCGTACCAGTTGCTTTCCCATCCGCGGATGATGCCTAACCTGTTACCAATTGGATTCGTTTTTTGACCCATTATAAATGTATTTGAAAATTTTCTTTAATTGTTTGTGTCAACGATTACAGTTACGTGATTGCTACGTTTTCTCATGCGATAAGCACGTCCCTGTGGTGCAGGTAACATTCTTTTGATACTACGAGCGCCATCAACAAAAATAGTTTTAACCACTAGTGCTTCCACATTAGCTGCTTCATTCTTTTGCTTCCAATTGCTCACGGCAGACATAACCAATTTACGAAGAGGAATGGCGCTATGCTGAGGATGATGCTCTAAAATAGCTACCGCACTTTCAACTTTCAAACCACGAATAAGGTCTGCTAACAAACGCATCTTTCGAGGTGAGGTTGGATAATTTTTCAATTTTGCTACTGCTTCCATAATATTATTTTATTGTTTCAGGGAGGTTAATCGCGTTGAAACAAGTTTTATACTTTTTTGCTTGAATGTCCTCTGAAGTTTCTGGTTGGTGAAAATTCACCAAGCTTATGCCCTACCATAAATTCCGTTACATAAACTGGGATAAATTTATTCCCGTTATGCACTGCAAATGTGTGGCCAACAAAATCTGGAGTAATGGTGCTACGGCGGCTCCATGTTTTCACAACAGCCTTTTTAGCTTTTCCATCATTCATTGATTCTACTTTCTTTTCTAACTTGACCGCTACGTACGGACCTTTTTTTATTGAACGAGCCATAATGTTTGTTTCTTGTTATGTGTTCTTTTTCTTACTTATTTTGCCAATTTTGAACCATTCTTGCGTTGGATGATCAGCTTATCGCTGCCCTTACCAAGAGTTCTTGTTTTTTCACCTTTTGCATACTTTCCAGTACGGCTTCTTGGATGTCCACCTGAAGACCTACCTTCACCACCACCCATTGGGTGATCTACTGGGTTCATCGCAACACCACGTGTACGTGGGCGAATACCTCTCCAACGATTTCTACCTGCCTTACCCATGCTCTGCAAGTTGTGATCTGAATTAGCCAATACGCCAACTGTTGCTGCGCAATTAACTAAAACTTTTCTCAATTCACCAGAAGGCATTTTAAGAACAGCGTATTTTTCTTCTTTATTGGTTAATTGTGCAGAAGCGCCAGCACTACGTGCAAATTTACCACCTTGTCCAGGTTGCAATTCAATATTGTGCACATTAGTACCTAGTGGCATGTTTTTCAACATGAGTGAGTTACCAATCTCAGGGGCAACTGTAACACCACTTTCAACGGTCATGCCAACAGTAAGACCTTGAGGAGCAAGGATGTAACGTTTTTCACCATCAGCATAATTTAATAGCGCGATGAAAGCTGTTCTGTTTGGATCATACTCAATTGAAGCAACTTTTGCAGGGATACCATGCTTATTACGTTTGAAATCAATGATACGGTACATTTTTTTATGACCGCCACCGATATAACGCATAGAACGACGTCCTTGTACGTTTCTTCCACCTGTAGACTTAACCTTCTCAACAAGAGATTTTTCAGGAGTTGAGGTAGTAACCTCTGCATAGGCATTTCCTATTCTCCACCTGGTTCCCGCTGTAATCGGTTTGTACTTTTTTAGTGCCATTGTTTTATTTTTTTCGCCTAAGGGCTCTTTTCAATTTAAGGTTAAATGTTTGAGTATAGATCGATTGATTCACCTTTACCCACTGTTACATATGCTTTCTTGTAACCAGGCTTTCTTCCACTAATAACACCTGCTTTTGTCATGCGGCTTTTGCTTTTTGCAGGTGATACAGCAGTACGAACATCGTCCACACTCACACCATAGAAATCCTCTACCGCTTTTTTCACTTCCAACTTGTTGGCTGCACGAGCAACTTTGAAGCAGTAAACACCAGCTTTTTCTGAAAGCTGATTAGCTTTTTCAGATAAAATTGGTTTAATCAAAACGTCAGCAAGTTTCATATCTCTTTTTTAATAATTAGTAATGTTTACTTAAATCCCAGAACAACTAGGCTTCAACTCCTTCTTCCTCTTCTGAAAACAACTTCGCAGCTGATTCTGTCAACACAAGTACATCAGAATTGATCAAATCATACGTATTAACATCCGATAAAATCGAAGTCAAAACAGATGAAATATTTCTAGCACTCATGAATACATTTTCATTGAAATCAGCAGTAACAAAAAGTGACTTCTTGTCGCTCAAGCTTAATGCATCTAGCATAGTAGCAAATACACTTGTTTTAGGTGCATCAAAAACTAAGTCTTCGATTACAACAACTGCATTCTCTTTGCCTTTATGACTCAACGCACTGATCTTTGCTAAGTCCTTTACTTTACGGTTCAATTTGAAATCGTAAGCATGTGGCTTTGGACCAAAAATTGTACCACCACCTTTATAAAGTGGGTTACGAATATTACCTTTTCTAGCGCCACCAGTTCCTTTTTGCTTGTGTAGCTTTCTGCTAGCACCTTGCACTTCAGCACGGGTTTTCACCTTATGCTTACCATGACGTTGCGCTGCTAAAAACTGTTTTACCGCTAAGTAAACAACGTGGTTGTTTGGCTCAGTCGAAAAAATATCATCAGGCAGTTCAATTGTTCTGCCTGTTTTACTTCCTTTTATTGATAATACGTCTAATTGCATGGTCAATTCGTTAATTTAGTTCTGAATGAAAACAATGGAACCATTATGACCTGGAACTGATCCAGTAACAAGAATATAGTTCTTATCAGGGAAAATTTTAATCACTTTAAGACCCTTCACTTTCACACGATCACCACCCATACGGCCGGCCATACGCATTCCTTTGAAAACCCTTGAAGCATCTGATGAGTTACCGATAGAACCTGGTGCACGTTGACGATCATGCTGACCGTGTGACTGTTGCCCAACACCAGCAAATCCATGACGCTTTACAACGCCTTGGAAACCTTTACCCTTGGTTGTTCCAACTACATCAACGCTTTCGCCTTCAGCGAAAATTTCGCATGTAATGGTTTCACCCAAGTTCTTATCGAGTGAATAATTCCTGAATTCTTTTAAATGATTTTTTGGAGAAGCTGCTGCTTTAGCAAAATGGCCTTTTTCTGATTCTGAAGCCTTTCTTTCAGCTTTCTCACCGAACGCTAACTGCAATGCAGTGTAGCCGTCGTTGTCTGAAGACTTTACTTGTGTTACAACACAAGGACCTGCTTCGATTACGGTGCAGGGAGTCTGCTTTCCGTCTGGTCCGAAGACGCTGGTCATCCCGATTTTCTTTCCGATAATACCTTTCATTGTTCTGTTTTTATTCCCTCTCGGTTAAATGGACAGTGAGGAATGACCTCGCTTCAATCCCAGTTTGCCAACGACCTTTTCCTTTTTATGCAGCCCAAGCTGCATTCAGAAGTACCGTTGGTAAACAAACCTCGAAGGGCTTGTTTATATTTCAGCTCTCATATGAGAGAAAAAATTAATTTTCAGCGCTCCTTTTTTTCATGCCAACGGCAATCGATTAGGAGATGAAATGAAAAAGATCTAGGATATTAGCCTCTGCTAACATCCGCCTTATCAGGCTTTGATTTCAACATCAACACCACTTGGTAGATCAAGCTTACTAAGCGCGTCTACAGTACGTGAAGATGAAGTATATATGTCAAGCAACCTCTTGTGTGTACACAATTGGAACTGCTCACGTGCTTTCTTGTTTACGTGTGGAGATTTCAATACCGTAAAAATTCTCTTTTGCGTTGGCAAAGGAATTGGACCGGTGATTACAGCCCCTGTGCTACGTACCGTTTTCACGATTTTTTCAGCTGATTTATCAACCAAATTGTGGTCGTAAGACTGAAGTTTTATTCTGATTCGCTGCGACATAGTATTTATCCCATTTTTAAACGGGGATGCAAAAGTATGGATTAGTTTTCTACTTGCAAAAGAATTTGACTGATTTTTACCTGAAAAAAGAAGAAAAATTAAATAAAAAAGGCCCCGGTGTCCCGGGGCCCCATATACATAAGGTTATTTTACTCTTTCGCCTTACCCTTTACCCTTGCAATTACTTCTTCAGCAATGCCGTTTGGTGCAGGATTGTAGTGTGAAAACTCCATAGTGGATGAAGCTCTACCTGAAGAAAGTGATCGAAGTTGGGTTACATAACCAAACATCTCACTCAAAGGTACCTTAGCCTTAATAACTTGAGCACCTGCTCTGCTATCCATACCTTCAAGCATACCTCTTCTTCTGTTCAAGTCACCCGTTACATCTCCCATATACTGCTCAGGCGTAATTACTTCCACTTTCATGATTGGCTCCAATAATACTGGCTTTGCCTTACGTGCCGCTTCACGGAAACCGCCTTTAGCACAAAGTTCAAATGACATTGAGTCGGAGTCAACCTGGTGGAAACTACCATCAAATACCCTAACCTTCATGCTTTCAACTGGATAGTTTGCTAATACGCCCGTAGACATTGATTGTTCAAATCCTTTTTGAATAGCTGGGATGAATTCACGTGGAATTGATCCTCCAAAAATATCATTGATGAACTGCATATGCTTGCCCGGATTTTCTTTCAACCATTCTTCATCAGCTGGTCCAAAATCAAATACAATATCAGCAAATTTACCACGTCCACCTGTTTGCTTTTTCAATGTTTCACGGTGTTGGATAGTAGCTTGGAAGGCTTCTTTGTAGGCAACCTGTGGAGCACCTTGGTTAACTTCCACTTTAAACTCCCTACGCATCCTATCTACAATGATTTCTAGGTGAAGCTCACCCATTCCACTTAATATAGTTTGTCCAGTTTCCTCATCAGTTCTTACACGCAATGTTGGATCTTCTTCAACAAGCTTTGCAATCGCCATACCCATTCTATCTACATCAGCTTGGGCTTTAGGCTCAACAGCTACAGAGATTACTGGCTCAGGAATAAACATATTCTCAAGCACAATTGGATGGTTTTCATCACAAAGGGTATCCCCTGTTTTAATCTCTTTGAATCCTACAGCAGCTCCAATATCACCCGCTTCAATAAAATCAATCGGATTTTGCTTGTTAGCAAACATTTTCATGATTCGGCTAATACGCTCTTTCTTTCCACTTCTTACATTCAGTACGTATGATCCAGCATCCAAATGCCCAGAATATACTCTGAAGAACGCTAGACGTCCCACAAATGGATCAGTCATAATTTTGAATGCAAGTGCGGCAAAGGGTTCTTTCGCTTCTGGCTTACGTTTTTCAACTTCACCACTATCTGGATTGATTCCTTCTACTGCATCAATATCAACTGGAGAAGGCAGGTAACGACAAACAGCATCCAACGCAGTTTGAACACCTTTGTTTTTGAATGATGATCCACACATCATGGGAACAATACTCAAATCAATAGTTGCTTTACGGATTGCTTCATGCACTTCGTCTTCCGTTATTGAATTTGGATCAACGAAAAACTTCTCTAATAAATTATCATCATACTCAGCTACAGCCTCAATTAAACTTGCTCTCCACTCGTTCGCTTCTTCAATCATATCCTCTGGAACCGGCACCTCATCGTAGGTCATTCCCTCTGTTTCCATATGCCAAAAAATTCCTTTCATTTTAATCAAATCCACCACACCAGTGAAGTTATCTTCAGCACCGATAGGCAATTGCAATGGAACTGCTTTAGCCCCAAGCATTTCTTTAACTTGACGAACGACCATCAAAAAGTCGGCACCACTTCTATCCATTTTATTCACAAAACCAATCCTAGGCACCTTGTACCTATTCGCCTGACGCCATACTGTTTCACTCTGAGGCTCAACGCCATCAACAGCTGAAAACAATGCGATCAAACCATCCAATACACGCATTGAACGCTCTACTTCTACAGTAAAGTCAACGTGTCCGGGAGTATCAATGATGTTGAAATAATAATTTTTTGTATCAGGACCTACCTTACCACGTAAGGTTGGGAAATTCCACTGACAACTAACTGCTGCAGAAGTGATGGTGATACCGCGCTCTTTTTCTTGTTCCATCCAATCGGTTGTAGCTGCACCATCATGCACCTCACCAATTTTATGAATCATCCCTGTATAGCGCAGAATACGCTCTGTAGTAGTTGTTTTGCCTGCATCAATGTGTGCCGCAATACCGAAATTCCGTTGAAACTTTAAGTCTGCCATGACTGATTTAATTGTTTGATGTTATGTTATTCGTTACAAATGATAAACTCATTGAAAAGCCATTCTTATTTAAAAAATGACTTCAAAATCAGCTTCCCTTTTGCGGGTGCAAAGTTAGGAAATAAAAAGCACCATATACCAAATTTTAAGAAAATGAACTCAGGTTATTTTAAATAAAAAAGGGCTGCCGTATAGACAACCCTTTACACAAAATTAGTTTAACATTAAACGCGGAAGTGAGCAAAGGCCTTATTTGCCTCAGCCATACGATGCGTATCTTCTTTTTTCTTAAATGCTCCACCTTCACCTTTGCTTGCCGCAACGATTTCATTAGCAAGCTTGTCAGCCATGCTACGACCATTACGCTCTCTAGCAAAACGCACTAACCATTTGATGCTCAATGATATTTTCCTATCAGCACGGACTTCTGCAGGGATCTGAAAAGTAGCACCACCAATACGACGGCTTCTAACCTCAACAGCTGGAGTAACATTAGATAATGCTCTTCTCCATGTTTCGTATCCATCTTCACCAGTCATTTTAGCAACTTTATCAAGAGCATCGTAAAATATAATCAACGATGCATCTTTCTTTCCTTGCCACATTACGTTATTAATGAAACGTGTTACCAACGTATCATTGAATTTTGGATCTGGGGCTAGGGGTAATTTTTTGGCTCTTGCTTTCCTCATGTATAGTAAATTTCTTTGTTATGCTTATTTTTTAGCTTTTTCACGCTTTGTACCGTACTTAGAACGGCTCTTCTTACGGTCTTTAACACCCGCCGTATCAAGGCTTCCTCTCACAATATGATAACGAACACCTGGCAAATCTTTAACACGACCACCTCTAATCAACACGATTGAGTGCTCCTGAAGGTTATGTCCCTCTCCTGGGATATAGGCAATAACCTCGATTTTATTGGTCAGACGAACTTTTGCAACTTTTCTAAGTGCCGAGTTTGGTTTCTTTGGTGTAGTAGTGTAAACACGTGTACATACTCCGCGGCGCTGTGGACATGCATCAAGAGCCCTTGATTTACTCTTAGACTTGATGATCTCTCTTCCTTTTCTTACTAATTGTTGAATTGTAGGCATTCTACCCTTTTTTTAACGGGACGGCAAAGGTATGGGGAAATTTCCAAAATCCAAAAGCAGACACCTAAAAAATTATGAAACTTCCTCGTTTTTTTCCAGGCTTAGTCAACATATACCATCCAGTGGTGTGAATCAGGGGCCTCTCCCTCCTTAATTGCGGTCAATCTAGCCTTGATTTCATCGGCCCAAGGCATTACCTCAGGATCAAAATTCATGACAAAATCTTTATAGCCCAATAATGAAATTTTTGAAATAGTCGCAGCTGTCCCAGTTCCAAAAGCTTCAGTTAGCTTACCCTGTTTATACGCCTCAACCAATTCATCGATTGAAATGGAACGTTCTTGAACCTCTTTTCCCATATCCTTCAAGACCTGAAGAACACTATCTCTAGTAACTCCTTCTAAAATTGTGCCATTTAGAAGATCTGGTGTAACAGCCTTACCATCAATTACGAAGAAAACATTCATCGTGCCACACTCCTGTACATACTTATGCTCAACTGCATCAGTCCACAATACCTGATCATATCCCTTGTCCTTGGCTACTGCAGTAGGATGCAGGGAGGCAGCATAGTTGCCAGATGTTTTTGTAAACCCAACGCCACCTGGAACCGCACGTACAAACGTTTCCTCTACATGTATCTTCATTGGGGCTGAATAATATGGCCCGACTGGACTACAGATAATAATAAATTTATAGCTAGATGACGGAGCAACACGCATAGTTGTTTCAGTAGAAAACATAAATGGTCGAATGTACATGGCATGATCATACTCTTTCGGAATCCATTGATTGTCTACTTCGAGCAACTTCTTCATGCCATTCATAAATATACTTTCTGGCACCTCTGGCATTTCAATTCGGCGAGCTGATTTATTGAACCTCATGAAATTATCCTTCGGCCTGAAAATGGCTGTACGCCCATCGTCCATTCGATAAGCTTTTATACCTTCGAAAATTGACTGCCCATAATGTATTGCCGAAATAGAAGGATCAACACATATTGGCGCATAAGGAACGACCTCAGCCTCACCCCACTTTCCATCAACATAATCAGCTACCAACATGTGGTCAGTGAAATATTTACCAAATGCAAGATTTCTAAAATCAACAGTACCTATTTTTGAAGCCGTTGCTTTCGTTACCTTTATGTTGTCGCTCGTTCCCATAACAGAAAATTTATACAAAGTAACGAAAAGCTGTGCGCTAGACAAAGACGTTTTTATAATTCATGAATAATAATTCTCCCTACATACTACCCGCTGAACTTATTGCCTCTTTATATAAGGATGTTTTAATAGATGATCAACACCCTCAAAAAAATGAGCAAGAGACTCAACGTATTGAATTTAAAAACACGCTTATATTAGTGAATCATAATGATGCTACACTTAATGAAAAGCAATCAGCTTTTCTCTCATCCATTCTAAAAGCGTGCAAAATGGAATTAGGCGACATAAATTTAATTTGCTTTAAGTCTGGCAATTGCCCCTCGTACCAAGAACTAGCGTCAACTTTTTCGCCAAAAAATATTATTGCTTTTGGTCTTACCCCCGCAGATATTGCTCTCCCCATGCTGTTCCCTGAATTTCAAATCCAAGCGTTTGAAAACATAAAGTACACTACGGCTCCTTTACTTGAAGAGATTGAGCAAGACAAAAGCCTTAAAATAAAGTTATGGGGAACACTTCAACAACTTTTTTAAGTATGCGTAAAAAAATAATTTTTGCTTCAAATAATCAGCATAAAGCTGATGAAATAAGAAAAATACTCAGTAGCGAATATGAAATTGTCACCTTAAAGCAAGCAGGAATCAATGTCGATATCCCTGAGCCGCATGATACATTCCAAAAAAATGCGGATGAAAAATCAACTACTATTTATAATATGTTGAAGACTGACTGTTTTGCAGAAGACAGTGGACTAGAAGTCACATCCCTTAATGGATTACCTGGCGTTTACTCTGCCCGGTATGCAGGTGAACACGGAAACGATCAAGCAAATATGAAAAAATTGCTTAATGATCTAACCAGCAGCTTGGATAGAACTGCTCAGTTCAAAACAGTTGTCTCCCTAATGCTAGATGGTGAAGTGTATAACTTCGAGGGTACCTGTACCGGATCTATCGCAACAGAGCCACGTGGCAACAATGGCTTTGGATATGACCCCATTTTCATACCAACAGGATACAACAAGACATTTGCAGAATTGAGTAGCGATGAAAAAAATGCTATGAGCCATCGAAAAAAGGCCATCACCCAAATGATTGATTTTCTGAATACGCATCAACCCAAATAATTTATTGAACATTTATCCGATGCAAGGCAACCATTTAGAGACAGATTACGACATAATAGAAGGCTGTGTTTTAGGAAACCCTAGAATGCAAAAAATGTTATACGACAAATATTCACCTAAAATGTATAGTGTCTGTCTACGTTATGCTGGAAATGAAGAAGATGCCAAAGACATCCTTCAAGATGGATTCATAAAGGTGTTCACCAACATCTCTAAGTTCAAATCACTCGGTTCATTTGAAGGATGGATAAGGAGAATAATTGTAAATACCGCTATTGAACAATTCAGAAAAAAGAATAAACTATACTCATTAAGCGATGCCACGGCAGATGACAAAATTGAGAGTGATGATGCTCCTATATTCAATCAACTTGAAACCAAAGAATTGCTAAACCTCATCAAAAGCTTACCTAGCGGATATCGATCCGTCTTTAACCTTTATGCCATTGAAGGATATACCCATAAAGAAATAGCTGAATTAATGGATACATCAGAAGGCACAAGTAAATCGCAATACTCAAGAGCGAAGGCATTGCTTAAGGAGAAAATAAAAAACCATAACCAGCAAAAGTAATTTTATCATGGAATGGAAAAATAATATCAATAAGGTTGAAACTCCAGCTCATGAAAAAAATTGGAATGAAATAGAAAAAAACATCGCCAAAGAGGCCACATCTATGTATCATATTGAAATTGACCCGCCGGATTCCTGCTGGGAATCAATTTCCGAAAAGTTAAATCAGAAAAGCAAAAAAAGGTCGATTTCAATTCGTATGAGATATGCTGCCATCTTTATAGGAATCCTATTGATATCGGTTGCTACAATAAATACCTCTTTTAGAGACTCAATTCTGAATGCATTAAAAGGTGCAAATATAAAAGCTGCCTTACCCAATGCTACCCACTACATGAATAAATCTAATTCAAAAGACACTTCAGCAGAGCAAAATATAAAATACCAAGACTCAACCCCTTCAACCCCAAAGTAAATTTGCTTTAAATCAAACACAATGAGAGTAAAGAAATTCATCTCGCCACAACCATATATCTACAACACAAAAATCACTATACAGATCGGAGATATTAATTATGGCGGACATGTTGGGAATGAGCGTTATTTGCTTTTTGCACAAGAAACCAGAATGCGGTTTCTCAAAACATTAGGACTTAGCGAAGTAAATTTTGGACCGTATGGCCTAATTCTTGCTGAAGCGGGAATCGAATATTTAGCAGAGTTATTTCAAGGAGATGAAATAATTATATCAATAGCAATAGATAATATCACGAGGGCTTCATTCGACTGTTACTATAGCATTGAAAAAAATCAAGAAGAAAAAACAATTCTTGCAGCCTATATTAAAACAAGTATGATTTGCTATGACTATGCGGAAAGAAAAGTAAAATCGATACCAGAAGACATCCGTAAAAAATTAACCGAACTCCACCTTACAGCCTAATTACATTTCATTCCAAATTTCCCAGGAGGCCTCAGCTTGATCAACAAGCATATCCGATCCATTTTCTATTGCAGCACCCATTTTTTCGCCCAAGGCTAAGAATGTTGTTTTAGGAGGATTGTATACTAAATCAAATAAGTAATGTGAAGGATTGAGAAGTTGATAAGGAATAGCTGGACATTCCTCTACGTTAGGAAACATACCTAAGGGTGATGTGTTAACTATAAGCGTATGAGTAGACAACAGCGCTTCATCAATTTCTTCATACGTAATTGTTTCAGCCGTTTTGCTTCTACTAATCTTAATGAATGAGATTCCAATCTTATTGAGTACAAATTGAACAGCCTTAGAAGATCCACCTGTTCCAAGTATCAATGCTTTGGTATGGTGTGGCCTTAATTTTTTCTTGAGTGATTTTTCAAACCCAATGACGTCCGTATTATACCCAACAAGTTTACCTTTTGATATTTTAATGCAATTGCATGCCCCAATAGCTTCTACTACAGGGCTCAATTCGCTCAAGTATGGTATTACTTTCTCTTTATAGGGAATCGTCACGTTCAAGCCCACTAGCGCGGGATCTTCAGTTAATAAAGCAGTTAGCTCTGAAATATCTGCGATTGGATATAATTCATATGACGCATCCGTGATGGACTCGTTAAGAAATTTTTCCGTGAAGTATTTTTTTGAAAATGAATGTGAAAGTGGATATCCAATCAGGCCATATTTTTTCATCCCTATGTGTTTCACTTATCTAGGAAAAGACTGAATGTATCCCCTCGCAAACCAACACGCATGGCTTCAAGTGCAATTACTTCAGTAGGAGATATGTTTCCTAAATTAACATTAGCCCCAAGCAATTGAATAAAATAAAGTTGTTGAGCTTTTTGTGGAGCCTCCCAAAGTATTTTTTCTCCAGGGATTTGAGTTAAAATCTCTTGAACCAATCCTTCGCGCACTTCTCCACTGCCTCTATAAATCCCTACATTTCCTGCCTCCCGTGCTTCAGCTATAACATATGTTGCACCAGCATTCAATTCTCCACGCATTAATTCAATCCATTTATAAGGTGGTATGATATGTTCTGCATCCTTACTCCCTACTTCACTTAACACTGTAGCAAATGATGCAATCTTTTCAATAAAACCACATTTTTCAGCATGTGGAATGGTAATTGATCCATCGCTCACTTCAATATAGTCAATCTTATAATCTTTGCATAGCGCCACGTAATCATCAAATTGATTCCTAATTAAAAAGGCCTCAAAAAGGGTTCCACCAAAATAAACTGGAATATTAGCCGCTTGATAAACCTCGATTTTTTCTCTCAATTTTGGTGTAACGAAGGATGTTCCAAATCCAAGCTTAATCATATCTACATGGGGAATAGCATTTTCAACAAACAACTTTGCTTGCTCCAGACTAAGTCCTGTATCCATAACCATGTTGACACCTTCTTTCCTCGGCTTGGTGTTTCGAACTGGCATTTGAGTTAAGCTGAAATTCATTGGTATTCTTTAATTGTATGCAAAAATACGAAAGAGGGGATGAATTGCCATCAACTAATTAGGGCTGTTAAGAATCTTTCTTTCGCTTAAACTTTATGATAAGCTCAACCACCTGGGGATATTTTATGGAAGAAGGATAAAGTTTGAGAAAATGTTTTAAATATTTGGAGTCCTTTGTAAGAGCTTCTTCTAATAAGGCAAAGCCCTCCTTTAATTTTCCTTGAGCAATCAAGACAGCACTGGCATAAAACAGGAATGCCGGTTTTTCACCTGCATTAATCTGAGCAAATTGGATCTGTCTTTCAGCTTCTGTAAATTGACCATTTTCAAACAATGTTCTTATCAACGCTTCCCAACCCTTAATACTTTTGGGTTTGATTTGTACTAAGGACAAGAAAAAATGAACCGCTTCTTTTCCCTTTCCAACTTTAACCAAACATTCTCCCATAGCAAGATTGGC
>CANGBH010000023.1 GCA_947451935.1 Chitinophagaceae bacterium | reverse complement strand
TAACCCCGGAAACACCGGGGTTTTTTTATGAAGCACGTTAACGAACTCATACACGAAACAAGTCCTTATCTACTTCAGCATGCACATAACCCTGTTCATTGGTATCCATGGGGTGATGTTGCGTTAGGAAGAGCTAAGCAAGAGAATAAACCTATTTTGGTTAGTATTGGATATGCTGCATGTCATTGGTGTCATGTCATGGAAAGAGAGAGTTTTGAAGATGAATCTACCGCAGCTATCATGAATGCACATTTCATATGCATTAAAATTGATCGAGAAGAGCGACCAGACCTGGACCATTTTTTTATGGATGCCTTGCAGGCAATAAGTGGGAATGGTGGATGGCCATTGAATATGTTTTTAACATCAGAGGCTAAACCTTTTTACGGAGGAACCTATTTCCCTCCTGTTCGGTTTCAAAATAGAATTTCATGGCCCGAATTACTTCATCAAATTCATGAAGCATATGAAGTAAGGCGATCCGAAATCGAGGAACAGGCTAATAACCTTACCGATTACCTAAACAAGGCCAATCAAGTAGATCCACGAAAAAAAGAAAGCTTTTCACTTCCATTTGAAGAGCTGTTCACAAAGCAGCAAACTGAAAAAATGATTGAGGGCATTATGAAGGTTGCCGATATTCAAGAAGGTGGCTTTGGACGTGCCCCTAAATTTCCGCAGACTCAAACCATTCAGTATTTGTTACGATATTCTTGGTTTAGGAAGAATACCGATGCCCTGAAGCAAGCTGAGTTAAGTTTAAAAAAAATGATTCGAGGCGGGATATATGATCAAATCGGAGGCGGATTTTGTAGGTATTCAACCGATGCAGAATGGCTTGCGCCTCATTTTGAGAAGATGACCTATGATAATGCCTTGCTTATCTCCGTTATGTCAGAGGCCTTTCAAATTACTCATGACGAGGAATATAAGACGACAATACTCGAAACAATTGAGTTTATGAAACGGGAAATGATGACCCCCGATAAGGCCTTCTATTCAGCCTTGGATGCAGATAGCGAAGGGGTGGAAGGGAAATTTTATACATGGACACAAGAAGCATTTTATACATGTATCAGAGAGAATCAAGCATTCCTGGCTGATTATTTTGACATTAGCCAACATGGAAATTGGGAACACACCAATATTCCAAGGCAAATCTATAAGATTAGCGAGTTAGCATCAAGGTATAATATTGAGCCTGCTAAGGTTAATGATATCATTCAGCAGGCAAAAGCAACATTACTAACCACACGCTCGGCCAAAATTCGGCCAGCCACAGATGATAAAATCATATTAGGACTGAATGCGTTATTTAATCAAGCCCTTTCAAAAGCTTCTACTGCACTTTCCGATCCAGAACTTTTAGCGTTGGCAGAGCAGAATATGGAGTTTATCTTCAACACTTTTTTTGATCCCATTCAATCTGTTTGGCTGCATACATTTAAATCAGGGGAAGCTAAATACCCGGCCTTTTTGGATGATTTAGCCTACTTGTGTCAAGCATTGATTTCAGTTTATGAAGCTAGTGCTGATATTCAATACCTTGAAAAGGCAAAGAGTATTCTTGACTATTTGCTAAAGCATTTTGATGACGAAGAGGGGATATATTTCTATTATACTCCTGATTTTCAAGAGGATACAATAGTTCGAAAGAAGGATCTTTATGATGGAGCAACGCCTTCTGGTAATGCTGTGATGGCGTTTAATTTACTTCGGCTGAGTATTTTATTGGGAAACCCCTCTTGGAAGAGAAGAGCAACATATATGCTTGAAATTCAAAAAGATACTATTGTGCAGTATACAAATTCTTACGCATTGTGGGCAAACTTGCTGCTTGAATTCACAGAAGGTACCAAAGAAGTGTTAATTCTTGGTGAAAGATCGAAGGAAGCATCCTTTACTCTGCAACAACATTATTTCCCTAATCGGGTGTTGATGGCGTCTGATTTACCCCATAAATCGTATCCCTTGATGGGGGAAAAACGGCCAGAATCGATGCTTACATATTACTTATGTGAAGATTATACATGCAGTTTACCAGTAAAGTCTATGGATGAATTTATTAAAATGTTAACGTCTTAACAAAATGATAGGGGTTCATGGACAATAACAAATAGAAAATGGCGTTTTCCCAAGCCAAGTTAATGTGTGTTTGAGGCTTGTTAAAATTTAGATTATTAACTGATTAGGGTAAAATAACATAAGATTTTTTCGTTTATATTTGTCTACATTCTCATTAAATACGATTCAGAGATGAAACACATTTTTTTATATCTTCTTGGGCCTTTGATTTTGGGTTCGATTTTGGCAGGTTGTAGTAAGTCAAATGGCTCAAATTCAAGTGTATCGGATGGTCAGCTTCATGGCGCTGCGATTGGTGGAAAGTATGTAATGCCAAAGCCACCTGGGATGGTATATGTTCCATCTGGTACTTTTCACATGGGCCCAAGTGATGAAGACATAAGTTATTCATTTACAGCAAGAAATAAACAAGTATCTATTAATGGCTTTTGGATGGACGCGACCGAAATCACCAATAATGAATACCGTCAATTTGTATATTGGGTAAGAGATTCTATTGGGGCAACCATTTTGAATTTAAAGAAGCAAGCTACTGATGGCACTAGTCCAATTGATTGGGTTAAAGCAAAGCAAATTAAATGGACTGATCCAAAGATCCAAGAGCAGCTTAGTGCAATGATTGTTACACCAGACAATCGCATCAATGGAAGAAAAGAAATTGATGCTCAAAAAATTGTTTTCCATTCTGAAGTCTTTGATTATAAAGAAGCAGCAAAGAGGGAAAATGCTAACAAGCAAAGGAGTCAGTTTATTGATAAAAAAGATATACCTATCTATCCAGATACTTTAGTTTGGATTCGCGATTTCACCTATTCGTATAATGAACCGATGTCTAAAAAATATTTTGCTCACCCTGCATATGGCAACTATCCTGTTGTGGGTGTGAATTGGAAGCAGGCGAGTGCATTTTGCGAATGGAGAACTGCTTTCTTAAATTCATTTTTAGAGTCAAAGAAAAGAATGACAGAATCAGACTTTAGATTGCCTACAGAAGCAGAATGGGAATATGCTGCTCGAGGTGGTCGCTCTCAGGTTTCATTTCCTTGGGGGGGTCCTTATTTGAGAAATAAAAAAGGATGTCTGCTTGCTAACTTTAAACCAGGCAGAGGTAACTATCCAGAAGATGGAGCAATGTACACCGTAAGAGCAGATGCCTATTGGCCAAATGATTTTGGACTATATAATATGGCTGGTAATGTAGCAGAGTGGACATCTTCACTCTATTATGAAGGCGCTTATAATTTTCAGCATGACATAAATCCAGATATTCGTTGGAATGCTTCGGATAAAGAACCACCTCGTATGAAACGTAAGGTTGTACGTGGGGGAAGTTGGAAAGATGTTGGTTATTTCCTTCAAAATAGCGCACGCAACTATGAATATCAGGATACAACAAAATCGTATATCGGATTCAGGTGTGTAGTTGATCTTCCACCAATGGCATCTAAAAAATAAGTTTTAAAATAAGCAATCAAATAAAAAACCTTAAATCAAGAATACACTAAACTCCTTTTTATGGCAGAACAGAAACAAAATTTGGATTGGGATAAAATCGTAAATGCAGTTGTTAGTATAGGTGCTGCCGTAGTTATTTTCGGTGCATGGGCTAAAATATTGCATAAATCATTTGCAGATGTAATGTTGACTGTTGGGTTGCTTACAGAGGCTCTCATTTTCATTATATATGCATTTTATCATCCAGTTGATAAAATGGATGCTGTTGCAGAAGCTCTAAAAGGGGGTATTGGAACTGGTGGTGCTTCACCAGCAAATGATGAATTGAAGAAATTGATCGAAAAGGAAATCAATCCTGACAACCTTAAGAAGTTGAACGAAAACTTTGCAAAGTTTAATAATACCATACAGAATATGTCTGTTATGGCTGATGTCACTTCAGCTACTGCTGATTATGCAACTAAAACAAAAGAGGCTACAGCTGCACTCAATACAGTAAAAGATGCTTACACAAGTGCTGCAGGTTCTGTTCAATCATTTAATCAGGCAGCAGAGGGATCTAAAGCTTTCCATGAACAAGTGCAAAATTTAACCCGCAATCTTGGATCGCTCAATAAAATGTATGAGTTGGAACTTCAAGATTCAGGGAATCATATCAAAGCAATGAATTCATTTTATGACAACTTGGTTAAAGTTGCTCAGACAATGCAGGGTAGTGTTGATGATGCAAAAAAGACCCAAGAACAAATTGCATTATTGGCTAAAAATCTGGGAAGCTTGAATAGCGTATATGGTAATATGCTTGCAGCAATGCAAGGCCGTGCATAGTTGTAAAACACCTGATCAAACAATATTTAAATTAATCTGAAATATGGCACTTCCTAAAGACCCGCGGCAGAAGATGATCAATATCATGTACTTGGTATTGACCGCCTTGCTTGCATTGAACGTGTCTGCCGAGATTCTTAACGCATTCAAGGTAGTGGATAACAGCCTTAAGGAATCGAATGGCGTACTTTCAACTTCAACCTCTGGTATATATAGCAGTTTTGAAGAATTACTTAAAGATCCTAAGTCAGCTCAAAAGGCCGCAATATGGAAACCTAAAGCTGACCAAGTGAAAATATTAGCAGATGAAGTTTCTGTGCTCATAGATAAATATAAGCAAGACCTAAAAGTGGAGGCTGATTTGGCAGAGGATGGCACATTTAGGGAGGACAATATCGATGCTGCTACGCGATTATTTGATACTAAAGGGGAAGGTAAAAACTTATACAGTAAACTTGAGAATTTTAAGTCAAAGCTATTAGCAATTGACAAAGATATGGCTGCTCAAATCAGTTCAAAATTGCCATTGAATTTGGAAGTTCCTCAATCTACCGCTGGAAATCTGATGACTGGTGATAAAATCAAAGATTGGGTGACAAGTTATTTTCACATGACACCAACAGTAGCTGCATTAACTATGTTGAGCAAATTCCAGAATGACGTTAAAAATTCTGAAAATCTAGCTGCTACTTTTTGTATTAATCAAGTGGGCTCAGTTAAATTGATCATGGATAAATTTGAACCCTTGGTTGGTACCAGTTCAACTTATTTAATGCCTGGTGAAGAAATGACGGTTACTGCTGGCTTAGGTGCTTTTAATTCTAATGTAAAACCAACTGTTACCATTGATGGAAGAAGTATTTCTGTTAGTGCAAATGGAGTAGCAGAATCTAAGTTCAATGTTGGAGGCACAGGTGCTCGTAGCATGAATGTTAGTGTAAGCTTTATTGATCCAAACACAGGAGAGCCAAAGACAATCTCAAAAAAGATAGACTATACAATAGGAGCCCCAGCTGGTGTTGCTGTTTCACCAGACAAGATGAATGTATTGTATGTTGGAGTTGAAAATCCATTAACCATAACAGCTGGTGCAGGAAGTGAAAAAGTAACTGCTCAGTTTAGTGGTGGAGCTATTACAAAAGTAGGAGGTAACAAATATATTGCTAAGCCAACACAAGATGCAGCGGGTGAACAGAGTGTAACCGTTTTGGTTCAAGGAAAGGCTGTTGGCAAAATCATGTTTCGTGTTAAGCAGTTACCTAGCCCATCCGCTTTCGTCGGTAATTTAAAACAAGGTTCTGTTCCTTCTGCTTCTTTCAAAGCAATGGGTGGAGTCATCGCAAAACTAGAAGATGCAGAGTTTGATGCTCCGTTTGAAGTAATGAGTTATAGAGTAGGTGCTGTTAGTTCTGATATTCCTGATTATTCTCCAGTTGAAAATAAAGGGGCAAGATGGACCGGTGCAGCTGCAGCCTTGATTAACAAGTTGAAGCCTGGTGCCTTGGTTGCCATAACGGATATTGTAGTTAGAGATCCCGGTGGACGAAGCAGAACATTGTCTGGAAGTCTATCCTATAATTTGAAATAATGATTCAGTATAAAAAACATAGTATGAAATTAAACTGGTCCAAATGTCTTTTGGTCATATGTTTACTAGGTGTTTTCGCTTTAGATGCAAACTCGCAGGCTAAGAGAAAATCGACTAGCGCTAAAAAGACAACAAAGAAAGTTACTTCTAAGAATACAAATTCTCAGCTGTTAGACGCAAACTTGGCTGCTGCAAAAGCAGATACCATTGTTCCACCACCTCCACCACCACCTAAAGATCCGTTTGCATTTGATACTGTGAAGGTATCATTGCGCCCAGATGCAATAGTGGATCGGCAATTGGTTAAGACCCGTACTCCACTTGATTATGAATATGTTCGTGAAGATGATGCATGGTACCGTGAGCGTGTATGGAGAGAGATAGACATTAGGGAAAAAATGAATCTTCCCTTCAGATACAGAGCAGATGATGATAATGGTAGTCAACGCTTTTTGAGTATAATTCTACATGCTATTAATAAAGGACAGCTATTTGTGTTTGACCCTACTGCAGATGACCGCTTTACTACGCCTATGTCAACTGCAAAAGTAGGAGAAGTGATATCCGGAAAATGTGATTCAGTATCTGTTATAGATTGGGCAAAAGACCCTTCAGGTTCTAAAGGCATTTTTAAAGATTCTGTTGTGTGTAAAGAATTTAATCCAGAAGATATCGTCAAGTTTCGATTAAAAGAGGAATGGGTTTTTGACAAAGAAACTTCTAAGATGATTGTACGTATTTTAGGCATTGCGCCAATTAAAACATATGTAGACGAAAACACAGGCGTAGTTCAAGGGGAGTCTCCTCTGTTCTGGATTTATTATCCTGATTTGCGTCCAATTCTCTCAACATATGAAGTGTATAACGGTAAAAATTTCGGTGCTAAAATGAGCTGGGAAGAACTTTTTGAGAGTAGATATTTTTCAAGCACAATTGTTAAATCAAGTATTGACAATCCATACGATTTATACATCAAGCAGTATATAAAAGATGATATGCTCAGATTATATGAAGGAGAAAATATCAAGAGTAAAATATTCAACTTCGAACAAGACCTTTGGTCATACTAAGAAAAAGGAATCATAAAAAAGGCTGTCAATTTTCGACAGCCTTTTTTTATTGCTCAAAGTATGTATGAATTAGATTGGCTTTGGTTTTCCCAACAATTGCTTCAATGTCTTGTATACGGGCTTCTTTTATTTTTTTGACAGACCTGAAGTGCGTTAATAAATCACGTGCTGTTTGTGGCCCGATGCCATGTATGCTCTCCAGTTCATTCACAAAGGTACCCTTGCTTCGTTGTTTTCGATGGAATGTCACTCCATAGTTGTGTACTTCATCCCTTATTCCTCTTATAAACCTGAGTACTTCACTATCATATCCAAGTTTTAGCGATTCCTGATCACCTACAAAAAATAGTTCCTCTTGATTTTTAGCAAGACCAACCAATGTCATTTGTCCTGTTAGATCAAGTGCTTCAATCGCTTCAGCAGCAGCACTAAGTTGTCCTTTTCCTCCATCAATAATCACCAATTGTGGTAGTGCTGTATTTTCTTCTTTCAGACGTTTATATCTTCTTGATACTGCCTCTTTCATGGTTGCAAAATCATTGATTCCATGTACTGTCTGAACATTAAAATGACGGTAGTCAGATTTACTCGGCATTCCATTTTTAAAACATACCATTGCCGAAACGGGGTATGCGCCTTGGAAATTTGAATTATCAAAGCATTCAATATGAACGGGAGTATTTTTTAGTGACAGTGCTTCTTTTACTTTTTTTAATAAAGAGTGTTTATCAGAGGTCTTATCATTAAGGTGAAGCATTTTTTTCTTACGCATCTCTTCAATGAAATAGTTTGCATTGGTTTCTGCAAGCGTTAGTAATTTTTTCTTTTCTCCGCTTTTTGGAACCGTAATTTTAAATGGGTCTAATCCAAATTCAATTGGGAATGGGAGTATGAGCTCCTTAGCATTACTTCCCACCAAAGTTTGAAAATGTATTATGGATTGGGATAGCAGGTCTTCTTTGGTCTCCTCAATTTTTGTATTGAAGGAAGACGTTTTAGAGTTGGTGATGGTGCCATTTCGAACAGCTAAGAAACTAACTACAATGTTATCTTCAAAGGTTGACATGCCAAATACATCGATATCTCCTAATCGAGGACTTACTATAATCGATTTTGCCTGATAGTCTTTTAGGTTGTTAATCTTTTGCTGAAGTTGTTCTGCTTTTTCAAACGCTAGACCAGTAACAAATTCTTTCTGTTTTGTTTTATACTCAGTAATAATCTGATTAAAATTTCCTTTCAGGATATGCCTAATATTTTCTAATCCTTTCTTGTAGTCATCAATGGATTGGAGTCCTACACATGGGGCTTTGCAATTGCCAAGATGAAATTCTAAACAAACTTTGAATTTATTTTTCTCAATATTCGATTGATTTAACGCAAGGCTGCAAGTTCTAAGTGGTATATGGGTTTTGATGAAGGTAAGCAGCTCTCTTGCATTGAACGTAGAAGTGAACGGACCGATATATTCAGATTGGTCATTCTGTTTTCTTCTTGTTAGAAAAACACGAGAAAAGGGTTCGTTTTTTATTACGATGTAAGGATATGTTTTATCGTCTTTAAGAACAATATTATATTTTGGCTTGAACTCCTTTATGAGTGAGTTTTCGAGCAGCAGTGCATCGTGTTCAGATTCAACAATCGTAAATTCAATGGTAATGATCTGTTTAACGAGCTCATTTGTTTTATACGAGTGATTGTTTTTGTTGAAGTAAGAGCTTACTCTTTTTCTGATATTTTTTGCTTTTCCTATATAGAGTAATTGCTTGTTTCCTCCATAGTATTTATAAATACCAGGGGAGTTGGGTAAGGTTTTTTGAATGTCAGCAAATTTTATCAGGTCCATTTACGAGCTTGATTTGTGTTTTACCAATTAAATCGGTCCGTGGTATTCTTTGCAGGGAGGGATTTGCTATAGTGGCTAGAACTAACCAACAACTGTTTTCCTCTTGTCCATAATATTTTACGTACAATTTGAATTGCATTAATTTCATCGGTTCTTTCTGCGTACAAGCTTTTGACTAATTCTGTTCTAGGATCAACATGTATTTCTATTTTAGATAGGGCTATGCTATTATTATCTGCAGTATACGAAATGGTTATATCTTTTAATTCTAAATCCTCCAATACTGTTTCTGTATACTCGTTCATTGCTTCAATACTTTTCAAGTCATTGCCGATTAATCCATCGGCTATTTTTCTAAACGCTTCTTTTGATATGACTGTTGTATCTGTCTTGTTTTCCTCCTCATGTATTCCAATAACCGCAATTGGAAGTGAATCAATGCTACGAAGTTCTTCTTGAATAAAGGCAAACACGGGGTAATACTGTTTCTTTATACCGTTTTTTTCTTGACAGGAAAATTGAAGAGTTGAAAGTAGCAACAGGATGAGCAGGCTTTTCGTCATGTTGTAAAATTACATCACACAGAGGCCGTAGAAAAATTTATCCTGCTTGTTATAATGTAAATTAACGAATGGTTCTAATTAAGGATAGCTTCACCCCTAGATCCATTAAGTTTTCTTTGATTGGATATTTATTTTTAAAGCTCGAAATAAGCTGATATCGATATTGTGGAGCAAGGCTCCATTTAAAGTCTCCCATTTGTATATTTAAGCTCGCCTCGATGGATGAGTTCAGGTTCCATCTTCTGTTTAGTGTCGGCTCTTGAGCATAATTCTTCAAGTTCGTTGAGATCAAGTAAGCATGATTTGCAATCACATAAGTAGGTTGTATGGTTGATGCGATTGAAAAATTAATTTTCTTATTGCCTGCTACTACATAATCAAGACCTATTGGAATAGAGAACATATAATGTTGATTTTTCAATACTGTTGGAGTGTATCCGTCAACATTTCGATAGTATGATAGTGTGTTGATAGGAAATCTTGCTCCATACCCAAAGTTGTTCATTCCAAAACTCGCAATTTCTGGAGAACCACTAAATGCTTCAATTTGGTATTGGCTATAATTCAACTGAATACCTGTTTTGAAGGATAACTTTTTAGTTAACGGGTAAAGCATGGCCGTTCCAAGTTCAAGTCCAATGCCTGGCCGATGCCTTACTGCATCATTAACGTCTTTAGCAAACAGCGAATTAGTATTATAAGCAGATGAAGTATACTGGTAGGAAGTGTTACTAGCTTGACCAGTTAATTTTCTATAGCTTACTGTTGGGGTTACGTAATATTGCCAGACTGCTTTTTTGCTAATGATTTTAGCCTTAGCTAGCACAAGATCAAGTGTAGATGCGATAAAATTTTTCTTTTCTACTTTACCTGTTGAGAAAGGTTTTTGGGTATTGAGAGCGGATAAATTTAAAATACTTTCAGAGATCAATACTTTTTCTCTGAAAGAGAAGTTTTCTAGATTCAAATTCTGCTCTTGTCCTGATGGGTTTAACTCCGAAAGCGCAGAAGTGATTTTATTTACGTTACGTACACCAGATATTCTTTGCGGCTTGGATGAAACAGTTATGGAGGTGAGTTCTTTGTACTTATCTTTTATGATATCGTGTGGAATAAATTGGTAGGCAATTTGACCGGTCTTGGCAGGAACTTCTTTTTGTTCGGTTACATTCAAGAGTACAAGGCTACTTGAAATAACAACTAGAAGTAAAATCAATGAAAAATACATCCATGCCTTATTTGGATGCATTCTTTTTTGAATTGTATCCCAAACATGGTCAGATGGGTACATCAAGTATTGATCTGCCCTCTCTTTTAAAAAATCCTCTAGCTCCTCAGGTGTATATTTTTCCATTTCCCTTATCTAAAAATCTATACGTTATTTCAATTTGTTTTAACTGGCGAAAACCAACTCCTTTTTTCTTTTTCATGCAGGAGTATTTTTCGTTTGATCAAAATATTTTCAAGCATATTCTTAGCTCTGGTGTATTGTGATCTACTTGTACTTTCTTCAATATCTAGCAGTGTGCCGATTTCTTTATGAGAGTACCCTTCAATAGCATATAAGTTCAAGACAGTTCGATAGCCTGTTGGTAATGTTCTAATGCATTCAACAACTTGCTTTGCTTGAAGCGTAGATGGTATGTTGTCGTCTTTAATGCTGATGTTGGCAGCTTGTATAATGTCGACATTTTCGTTGAAGCGTTTATTCTTCTTAAGGTGATTGATACAGGTATGTACCATAATTCTTAACATCCAACCTTCAAAAGAACCTCTTGCTTCAAACTGGCCAATTTGGGTGAATACTTTAATAAACCCCTCTTGTAACATATCCTCTGCATCTTCACGGGTTTTTGCATAACGATAACACACTGACAACATTCTTGGACTATACCTATTGTATAACTCTTGTTGTGCCGTGGCATCGTTTTGTAAGCAACCCTGAAGAAGCAACTCTTCTGTCATGAAATCATGTATTGATTTCTGAATTTAAGACAATTTTTGGATTAGAGCCGCTGCTTCAGGGTAAACTTTTGATGTTATTTGGTACTTTTTTAAAAATTTGCGCGTAGGGTTACTATGAAACTTCTTCCAGGTGCAGAAAAGCCGGAAGCAAAATATCGGTAGTTAATATCCAATATATTTTCAATTCCTCCCTGTAAAGTGAATTTCTTTCCTATTGATGTACCCGCTTTTATATTAATGGTTTGCCAAGATGGACTACCTTTTGCTGTCGCATATTGGGCATTGTCTTCACCATCTGCATTGTATTGATTTAGTCGTTTCCAGCCATTATATAGCATATATAGTTCGGCGTATTTATTTTTACACTCATAGCCTAAACTTAACTTGCCAAATACTGGAGGAATGTGATCTAGTGGCTTTGATGATACATTTGCTGTTACTAATGAATACGACCCATCTTGCTGTTTTTGATAAATAGTCGATTTAGAATTCACGTCAGTATGAAATCTGCCCTTTGTAAGGTTTACGCTTCCTGACAATTTCCAATGTTCATCAAGATGAATGAGTGTGCTCAGGTTTCCACCATATAGATAAGCATGGTTAGCGTTTTGACTTGCTAATACCTGAGATTTTACATTGTTGTACAAGATTGAGTCCTGCCCATTTAATGTATAGGGAGCTTTTATAATAGCATTGCTGAAGTTTGTATAAAACATCCCAATTTCTAGCTCCACTTTACTAGCAATGATTTGTTTTAGTCCTACATCAAAACTATTAGTATACTCAGGCCTAAGGTCTGCGTTAGGAACGACAACTTGTTTGGCTGAAGTACTGGATTCAAATATTTTTGAAAGGTCATCAATGTTCGGCGCTCTAAATCCTGATGCATATCCTACCGAAATTCTAGAAGAACTAGTTGGTTGATACGCGAATCCAATATTTCCTGTCAATGATGTATTGTTTTGCACTACATGAGTTAATGGTAGCGACAGAAAGGAGTTGTCTTCTACGGTTGAATTTAGTGAAACATATTGCACTCGAATACCGTCATTCATTATCCATTTGGGGTTCTGGAATTTATGAATATGTTCAGTGTATACTGCAGCATAATTCATTGTATTCTTTCCGTCAGGATATCGGGAGTCTAATTTTGAAACGGCTTGGCTTTGAAGATTTGTTCTAGTAGCAACCGATTTTAGATTATTCAGCTGTATATCTATTCCAGAAGTAATTTCGTCGTATTTCATTTTCCTTCTAGCATCTAAAACTAGTCCCCCAACAGTTACCTGCTCTACACGTTTATCAAAGCGATCATATTTTTTGTACTCCCTTGTTATCCGACTTTCTTCTATACGTTGATAACTTATCGTTGCATTATATTCTGAAAAAAATCCATGTTGATTTTTAGCGCTTAGGGTGTAGGCAAAGAGTGATCTTGCTTGCGGACCATAATACCAAGATGCATAACGTAATGCTCCATTTTTGATATCCTGTAAGCGATCATACCTTGGAACATTTGAAGTGGTTGAATATTGCAGGTTTAGTTCATGCGAAATATTATCACTGGGTTTGAAAAGAACTTTTTGCATTAGGTCAATTTGGGAATACCCTGAAAACCGCTGAATCCTATCGTTTTTGTTCTGCATAATGGTATCACCGTGAATACCATCATAGGGCTGAATATAAAATGGACGAGTTCCAAAGCCAGCAAAACCTGACTTATCCTTTTTGCCAATGGTTACGTCTCCAAAATCACTATGTGTAACGCTGGTAAGAAAAGCAACCTTTTCTAATCCAATATTAAGATCTGCGTGGATTGTTTTTTCATTGTTTGCTGATGAATATCTCGCAAAGGCATTTCCGTTTACAGATGTCTTTCCCTTGTTTGTTGATAATGTTGGTTTTTTAGTAAGCATATGAATTGCTCCACCTAAGGCATCACTTCCAAATAAAGTAGAAGATGGACCTTGAAGCACCTCAACACTACCTAACATATTTTGATCAACAGTTATGGAATTTTGCAAATGCCCAGATCGATAAATGGCATTGTTCATTCTTACTCCATCAACAATTAATAGAATCCGGCTCGCTTCAAATCCCCGAATAACAGGACTGCTTCCACCTTGTTGACTCTTTTGTACAAATATATTACCTGTGTTCATGAGCAGGTCGCCCATGTTTTGGCTATTTGCCTTATTGATATATCCTGCAGTGATGATGTCTATTTTTTGAACAATATTTTTTTTCTTTTCTGCAAACTTATTTCCTGATACGATGATTTCAGTTAGCTCTTTTGTGCTATCGAGAGTGCTTACTTTTTCTTGTGCTGATAAAAAATGTAGAGCACAAAAAGACAGTAACAGGGATGCTGTTATTTTTCTTTTCATAAATGTTTTTTGCTGGTTAAATAATGTTAACTAATCAAAAAACCGCTGTTAGGGGGAGGTGTATCTAAATCAAGGGTTACGTTTGAATAGGCCTTAACACCAACTTGAATGTAGGTTGATATTATACTATCCTTATGCCAGTTATTATTATCCTTTGAAGAAAATAGGTATTGTAATTGAAGCATGAATTGCGATACTTTAATCAGCCCTTTGTCGGATTCATTTCCTGAAAGGGACTTCTCTAGTTGTGTTTCAAGCTTCTTTTCGGCATCATCAAATAGACCATGAAATTCAATGGTATTTTTTTTCTGATCATGTATTTTATATCAAAAAATGAATCACCAATGATGAGTTCCTTATCCTTTGTTTTCCACTTGATGTTTTCTGGAGTAATAGAAACAACTTGAAGGTGGGCTTGTTCTAATCTTTCCATCATCTCATGTTGTATCCATTTTCCATAGCCTACCATACATAATGAAACTAGCATGGGGATTGCTAATAGCATTAATAGAAACAAGCTTATTGTTTTTTTGTTTTTAAGCATTAGTTAACCAAAATATCACCAGTCATTTCAGTAGGAATTGGCAGATGCATAAAGTGTAAAATAGTCGGAGCAATGTCTCCTAGTTTTCCTGCATGTACATTGCCAGTCCATTCTTTATCAATAATGAAAAGTGGAACTGGATTAAGTGTGTGGGCTGTGTTTGGACTTCCATCCTCATTTTTCATATAATCTGCATTACCGTGATCTGCTGTAAGAAAAACAGTATAGCCGCTTTCTAGTGCTGCTTCAACTACTTGCTGAACGCAAGTATCCACCGTTTCAACTGCCTTGATAACAGCATCCCAAATACCGGTATGGCCAACCATATCTGCATTAGCATAGTTCAAGCAAATGAAGTCGGCTGTTTTGTTTTTTATTTCTGGAAGAATTTTTTGAGTTAATTCTGCTGCACTCATTTCAGGTTGAAGGTCATAGGTAGCTACTTTTGGCGAAGGTGCCATGATGCGTTTCTCGCCTTCAAAAGGCAGTTCTCTACCCCCATTAAAAAAGAAAGTAACATGAGGGTATTTTTCTGTTTCCGCAATGCGAATTTGTGTCTTGCCAAATTTTTCAAGGGTTTCACCTAACGTATGGGTGAGGTTGTCATTGTTAAAGATAACATGCACATGATTGAATGTATTGTCGTATTCAGTCATGGTAGTATATTCTAATGCAAGTTTGTGCATCCCGAATTCTTGAAAATCTTTTTGTGTCAGTACCTCTGTAATCTCACGGCATCTGTCTGTTCTGAAATTGAAACATATCACAGCATCACCTGCTTCTATTTTTGCCAATGGATTATTATCTTCTCCGGTTAATATAATTGGCTTAATAAATTCGTCTGTGATATTATTTTTATAGCACTCTTCAATAGCTACTGAAGCATCTTTTGCATGGGTTCCTTCGTTATTTACTAATGCATTATAGGCAAGTTTTACTCTTTCCCAACGCTTATCTCTATCCATTGCGTAATACCTTCCCGTTATCGTTGCAATCTTTCCTGTAGAAGTTTTTAAATGACTCTCTAATTGCCTAATGAATCCTAGTCCACTTTTTGGGTCTGTATCCCTTCCGTCAGTAAATGCATGAATAAAGACCTGGTCAACTCCTTCCGACTTACATAAATCTGTAAGAGCCGCTAAATGGCTAATGTGTGAATGAACGCCACCATCACTTACTAATCCGATAAGGTGTAGTTTTTTACTATTCTTTTTTGCATATCGTAGTGATTGCAATAATGTTTCATTTTGTTGAAATGAATGATTACGAATAGCAACATTAATGCGTTGTAATTCTTGGTATACTATTCTTCCTGCTCCAAGATTTAGATGGCCTACTTCACTGTTTCCCATTTGGCCTTCAGGTAATCCTACTAACTCTCCACAGGTAGTTAATGTGGTGTTTGGGTATTTTTTATACAAAGAGGAAACAAAGGGCGTATTCGCATGTTGAATGGCATCGCTTTCGGGCACTGCTCCAAGTCCCCATCCATCCATGATTATTAAGATGCATTTTTTATTTTCCATAAGGCAAATTTACTTTATTTCATTCAAAAAGGCTTTTGTGTTGGTAAGGATAGAACATGAATTATGAATAAATTATAATCCTCCTGAATTTTATGCCTCATAAAATTCACTCAACTTTGGAATTAACCTATTAATTTTAGGCTCCTCTTGTGTAAGCGATTTTTAGCATTTCAAGATTATATAAGACAACAAAAGGTTTTGAATGAAGAAGAAAAATAATAGTGAAACTCCTTTAATTGTATTTAGTACAGACCCTAATTTTAAGACTAGTGCAGATGATGAGGTGATACAGACCTTACCACCTGAGCAGCAGCTTCTACGCATGACGCTAGAAACAAAGCATCGAGCGGGTAAAAAGGTTACGTTATTAGTAGGGTTTATTGGTGCGGAAGAGGATATGATCGAGTTGGGGAAGAAATTAAAAAATTTTTGTGGAACAGGCGGAGCAGCTAAGGATGGTGAAATTATTTTACAAGGAGATCATCGTGAAAAAGTGCGGGGGTGGTTAACCAAGAACCGCTATAAAGTAAAATAAAAGACAGGCCCCTAGGGGCCTGTCTTCGTCGATATAACTAAAAATAAAGTCTACCAATCTTGTTTGGCAACACCAGCTTTAATGGCTTCTAGTGCTTTCGCTTCACCCAATAAAGCGGTAAGTTTGTTTCCCTTACCATCGTTTCCTTTTGCAATGTATCCACCTTTTGCAGTGCGACTAACTACTGCGTCATGAATTGGTACATTTTTCTCTTTCGTTTTAACGTTGTAGGCTGTGAGCATGTTTGCGGTTGACATGTTGGTTGTTTTAAATGTAAATAAATAAATCAGATATCTAGTTTTGCGTACCTGGCGTGTGATTCAATGAACTCCCTTCTTGGACCAACTTCGTCACCCATGAGCATGCTAAACACTCTGTCTGCTTCTGCTGCGCTTTCAATGGTAACTTGTTTTAATGTCCTGGTATTGGGGTTCATAGTCGTATCCCATAGCTGGCTGGCATTCATTTCTCCTAATCCTTTGTAGCGTTGAACATTTACACTGTCTTCCCGGCCACCACCAAGGCGTTCAATGTATGCTTTTCGTTGAACTTCGTCCCATGCGTAGAATTGCTCTTTGCCTTTTTTAACTAAGTAAAGAGGAGGTTGTGCAATGTATACATAACCCTGTTCTACCATCGCCTTCATGTACCTGAATAGGAATGTAAGAATAAGTGTTGCGATATGACTTCCATCCACATCAGCATCAGTCATGATGATGAGCTTATGGTAACGTAGTTTTGAAATATCAAGTGCTTTAGGATCTTCAACAGTACCAATTTTAACACCTAATGCAGTGAACATGTTTCGAATCTCCTCGTTGTCGTAGATGCGGTGCTCCATTGCTTTTTCTACGTTCAAAATCTTACCTCTAAGGGGAAGAATTGCTTGGAAATTTCTATCTCTTCCTTGTTTTGCTGTACCTCCTGCTGAATCTCCCTCAACTAAGAAAAGTTCACTCTTGGTGGGGTCTCTCTCAGAACAATCAGAAAGTTTTCCAGGAAGTCCACCACCTGATAATACTGTTTTACGCTGAACAAGTTCTCTTGCCTTTCTAGCAGCAGCTCTTGCTTGTGCAGCAAGAATTACTTTGCTGATGATATTTTTTGCATCCCTTGGATTTTCTTCCAAGTATGCTTCTAGTACTCTTGAAACGGTTACGTCCACGATACCCATCACTTCTGAGTTACCCAATTTGGTTTTGGTTTGTCCTTCAAATTGTGGCTCAGGAACTTTTACAGAGATGATGGCACTAAGTCCCTCACGAAAATCATCTCCTTCAACTTCTACTTTAGACTTTTCAAATAACCCTTGTTTTTTACCATATTGTTGGAATACCCTTGTGATAGCTCGTCTAAAACCTGCCACATGTGTTCCACCTTCAATGGTATTGATGTTGTTGACATATGAAAAGATATGCTCGTTGTATGAATCGTTGTAATTGATGGCAACTTCCACGGCTACATTTGATTCAGCATCGTGGCCTTCCATATAAATTACTGAGGGGATAAGCGTGTTGCGTTTGGCGCTTGTATCCAGCATTTCAACAAACTCAACAATACCACCTTCGCTGTAAAAAACCTTTTCATAGGTCTTGCCTTCTTCATCGATTTCCCTCAAGTCACTCAACGTGATTTTGATTCGCTTGTTTAGGTATGAAAGTTCGCGTAGTCTACCCTCTAGGATATCCTTATGGTATTCATGGCTAGTGAAGATGGTTGTATCTGGCCAAAAGTGAACTTTTGTTCCGGTGAGGTCACTTTTCCCAATCTCCCTTACGGCATATTGAGGCACACCTCTCGAATATTCCTGTTCAAAGGTTTTTCCTTCGCGGTTAACAGTTACAATCAATTTAGTGCTGAGTGCATTCACACAACTTACACCCACACCATGTAATCCACCTGATACCTTGTATGTGTTTTTATCAAATTTTCCCCCTGCATGGAGAACGGTCATTACAACCTCTAAGGCACTGCGTTTTTCTTTTAAGTGCATGCCGGTAGGAATACCTCTACCATTATCTTGTACCGAAACAGAATTGTCTTCGTGGATGGTTACGTAAATCGCATTGCAATACCCTGCAAGTGCCTCATCAATGGAGTTGTCTACAACTTCATATACGAGATGATGAAGCCCTTTCACACCAATATCTCCTATGTACATTGCCGGTCTTTTTCGTACCGCTTCCAGTCCTTCTAAGACTTGAATACTATCTGCACCGTATCCGGCATTCTGTTGATCTATGCTCTCTTGATTATCTGTACTCATACTATTCTTATAACCTCTGTTTTTGTTCCCAAAAATGTATACAAATCTACTGAAAACAAGGCGGTTAAAGGCATAAATAGGAGGCTAAACTCATTTCTTTTTAAAGATAATTTCCACATAAAAATGCACTTTTTCATCTTTTTTAGTAAACACCCTCATTTAATGGGGTTAACTTTGCTTTTATATGCAATTTGTAGGTAAAATGGAAGTTAGTCAGGTGCCGGGTTGGGCAATTCCCTCCAGCATGCCCATGGTCTTTTCTAAGGAGAAGAAAATTCCAGGTTCTTGGCAATTTCATATTCAACGCTACCAAAAAGACCCACATGCAATGATTGAAGATGAGGGCTCATTGTTATATCATGTTGAAGAGAGTAAAGAGAATCGATTTATAGAATTGAGATTTTGTATTTCTGGTCAGGCATATTGCAAGCATTCTGAGGTTAATTGCGAAGATTGTAAGTTTAACAAAGATGCTGGCTGTGTTGAGCATACCCAAACGGTAGATTTATTGCGATTTAGGTTTGATCCGTTGCACCTCACAAACTTAATCAAGACAGATGATACACAAACCGAAACCGATGCTATCCTAAATTTTCGCTATAACCACACATTCACCCGTTCAATACAGATGTCTGGACGAATCAGGCATACACTCGATAACATTCTTAATAATCAGTATACTGATGCCGTTGAAAATATTTTTGTCAACGCGCAAACCCAGATTTTGCTTCTTTATTGTCTCGAAACGATGAATGCATTAAAAGAAGATGAAATACCTGCTTGTAAGTTTCTTGCACATCAAGATGAAAGGGAGAAAATTATTAAAGCAAGAGAAATTTTGTTGAAGCATATTGGCGATCCCATAACCATAAGAGAGTTAAGTAGAAAGGTAGCCATCAATGAGTGCTATTTGAAAAAAGGGTTTAAAGTTATGTTCAGTACCACCATATTTGATTTTTACCAGGATCAGCGTATGGAGCATGCCCGATTTCTATTGTATGAAAAAGGACTTTCTGTTTCCGAAGTTTCTGCCCAACTTGGGTATTCTTCCATTTCACATTTTTCAACAGCTTTCAAAAAGCACACAGGACTAAAACCATGTGAATTGTTGAGGGTTTCAAACCCATAATTTATTTTTTCGCACTTTTATTGTCATCGGATTGTCATAATAGCTATTGTAATTAAGAACTGACAATTCTATGATGCATTTAGGTATTGCTTCAAGTACTATTGCATCTGAATTTAAGCAATGAAGAGTCTGGTTCTATTTTGTTTTAGTGTGTTATGCATTGGGGCGGTGGCCCAAACCAATACCGATTCCATATCGACCAAGTCAATGGATGATGTTATTATAACTGCAACACGCTCACCACGTTTACTTAGCAATATTGCTATTCCTGCATCTATTGTTTCAGCAAAAACCCTTTACCAAAGTGGTTCGCTTAGACTAAGCGATATTTTGGCTGAACAAACCGGAATTGCTGTCATTGATAATTTTGGAAAAGGAATTCAGATGCAAGGCTTGTCATCTGAATACACCTTGATTTTATTGAATGGTGAGCCGTTAATCGGGCGTACAGGCGGAGTGCTTGATCTTTCACGCATTACTATTAAAGGGATTAAAAAAATTGAAATTATCAAAGGTCCATCGTCAAGTTTGTATGGCTCGGAAGCCATGGGGGGTGTTATTAATATTATTACAGAACAACCCGGTATCAGAAAATCAGACCTCAACTTGAGGTATGGTAGGTTTAATACGGTAGATGGTTCATTTGATATCGCTAGAAGGATTAATAAGTTGGATCTACAGGTTTCTTCTGATTATAATCGTTCTGAAGGGTATAGTCTTAAACCAAATGCTACCCAACAAACGGTTGAGCCATTCTGGCGTTCAACTCAACAAGTAACATTGAGTTTGCCCATAGCAGATAAATGGAAATTTGGATTAACGGCAAGGCATAACAATACGTATGTTGACAATACTATCTCTGTTTTAAATGGTGGTAGCACTATAGTTTCAAAAGGATTCGAAAAAAGCAATGAATATAATATTAACCCATTCATTCGTCGTAGTATAAATTCTAAAATCAGTACTACTTTTCGAGGTTATTTTACTGGGTTTACTGCGATTCAAGAACTTAGTGTAAAAGATGCATTAGGCGGATATAATGATCAGTTTCAACAGCGATTTAATAGAATTGAAAATCAAACGGATTGGCACATTAGAGCGCAATCAAATTTTATTGCAGGTGCAGGGTATATACAAGAAAACGTACGATCAAATCGGTATGATTCACTCTCTACAAAAAGAGAAAATCAGATTGGTTATGTTTTTACTCAACAGGAAGAAAAAATTACGAAGAAGCTTACCTTTATTGCTGGCCTTCGTTATGATGCGAATAAAGCGTATACCTCTGTATTGAGCCCCAAGGCAGCTTTTCAATATGCTCATAATGAGTTTATATCTTTTAATGTATCTTATGGCAAGGGATTTAAGGCCCCTGATTTTCGCCAATTGTACTTGAACTTCACCAATCTTGCAGCTGGTTCTTATTCTGTTTTTGGTGCTTCAGTTGCCCAAGATGAAGTAAAGAGATTGTCTGACCTTAATGCAATAGACCAAACTACTTCAATGTTAAATATTGTTTCTGTTTTAAAGCCTGAAGTTTCTGGTGGTTTAAACGCTGGCGTTAAAGTAAAACTTCCACATGAACTCAATCTACAGGCTAATTTATTTAGAAATGATATCAGTAATATGATTGTTACAGACGTCATTGCATTTAAAAAAAGTGGTGGACAGATCTACAGTTATTTTAATTTAAAACAAGCCTTAACAGAGGGAGTGGAGCTAGAAGCAAGCAAGCGTTTACGTAAGTCAATTAGCATTAAGGTTGGTTATCAATATTTATACTCGGCCGATAAGCAAGTGCTTAGTTCAATTAAGCATGGTGAAGTATATCAACGAAGTATTGAAAATGGTGCTGCAACTCGAATGACAGTTTCAGATTATGGAGGATTGCCATATAGGTCTAAGCACAGTGCTAACCTTAAGATTAATTATGAAAATAAATCTGGTTTCTTCACAACGGTAAGACTTTTATACAGAGGGCGATGGGGTACTTATGATATTGATGGAAATGGGTTGATCAATCGCGAAGATGAATTTGCTAAGGGGTATATGCAGGCTAATGCTAGTATTGGATATAGTGCGTCTAAACATTCGGATATTATGCTTGGTGTAGATAATATATTTAATTACAAAGACCTTCTTTTCTTACCAGGAAATCCAGGAAGGACAGGCTATATAAATTTTCAACTTCACTTTTAAACATAAATAATAAAAACAATGAGAACGGTAAAAATTTCATTCATCGTGTTGGCTAGTGTGCTTTTTTTCATGTCTTGTCAGAAAAATGAAACTCCTTTAGTTGTTAATACAGTTAGTACTGATACTGTGATGGAACTTTCCGCAGACACTATTATTGGTTTATCTAATGGACAACCTGTTGGTGCGGGGAAGTTTACATTTTATAGCATTGAAAGTAAATCGATAATAGCTAGTGCAGATTCTAACTCAACTAAATGGGACGTTGCATTCAGGGGTACGACCATACTTACCAATGGTGGAACTAGTGGACCAGGCTTTGGTGGAGCTTTTGTATACAATGGAACCTTTGATGAACTGACGTCTATTTCTGCGGACTCCGTATTTAAGGTAGACAATGCACCAACTGCCTATGCAATTCCCACCGGAAGCAACAAAGGTTGGTATGTATATGATTTCCCTACAAACCTGATCAATCCTGTTCCAGGTAGGGTATTGGTCATCAGAACAGCCAACGGTAATTATGCTAAGTTGGAGATCTTTAGTTATTACAAAGGTGGTACCCCTTCAGCTAATGTTCCAGATGATGAAAAACTAGCTAGGCAGCGTTATTATACCTTTAGGTATACCTATCAGTCCAACGGATCAAAAATCTTTTAGCCTTATACATATGATCTTCGTGTAAAATGGGACTTCGGTCCCATTTTATTTTTTACCTTTGCCCACTTTTACTAGTGTATGCAAGTGAGTTATAAGGAATATCAACAACTAGATTTGCCGTCGTTTGAGCGGGAAATGCTTTCTAATTGGAAAAACGAAGAGGCTTTTAAAGAAAGTATTCGTATTAGGGAAGGTTCCACGCCATTTGTGTTTTTTGAAGGACCACCAAGTGCCAATGGTATGCCAGGTATTCACCATGTCATTTCAAGAACCTTAAAAGATTTAGTGTGTCGGTATAAAACCATGAAGGGCTTTCAAGTAAAGCGTAAAGGGGGATGGGATACACATGGATTGCCAGTAGAACTTGGTGTTGAGAAGGAGCTTGGCATTACAAAAGAAGATATTGGAAAAAAAATTACGGTTGCAGAATATAATCAAAAATGCCGTGAGGCCGTATTAAGGTATAAAGACAAGTGGGATGAGATTACCACGAAAATGGGTTATTGGGTCGATCTTGAAAACCCATATGTCACGTTTGAAAATGATTATATTGAATCCCTTTGGTGGTGCCTTAAGACATTGTATGAAAAAGGACTACTTTATCAAAGCTTAAGCATCCAACCTTATTCACCAGCTGCTGGCACTGGACTCAGTTCACATGAGCTTAATCAACCTGGTACATACAAAGATGTAAAAGATACTTCAGCGGTGGCGATATTTACGCTTGATGAGGTAAAAAACAGCAGCCATTCAACATATCAAGAGCTTGCTGCTAAAATAGACAAGGGTCGTGCTATATCATTGATGGCTTGGACAACTACTCCTTGGACATTGCCGTCAAACCTTGGGTTAACCCTAGGTGCCAACATAGAATATTCGGTTATTGATACATTTAACCCCTATACCCATCAGCCGTGTATAGTGGTTTTGGCCAGCGCATTAATTCCGAGTTTCTTTAAAAGCGAAGTTGCAGAAATTTCATTAGATGCTTATCAAGCCGGAGATAAATTGATTCCCTGGAAGGTACTGGCAACATATAAAGGATCACAACTTGAAGGGCTTTATTATCATCAGCTGATGCCGATGTCGGCAAATGCATTAGATAAAATTCGTGAATTAACTCCCGAAGCAGATCCATTCAGGGTAATAGTGGGTGACTTTGTCACTACAGAAGATGGAACAGGTATTGTACATACTGCGCCTGCTTTTGGTGCGGATGATTTTAGGATTGGAAAGAAAAGCAATCTCGGTATTTTGATTTTGGTTGATCGTCAAGGAAAATTTATTGATGGTGTAGGGGAGTTTAGTAATCGCTATGTAAAGAATTACAAAAGCGAAGAGAATTATGTAGATGTTAATATTGATATCTGTGTTCAGCTGAAAAAAGAGGGCAAGGCATTTAAGGTTGAAAAATATGAACATAACTATCCTCATTGTTGGAGGACTGACAAACCAATTTTATACTATCCATTAGATGCTTGGTTTATTAGAACTACTGCTTTGAAAGACCGTATGGTTGAGTTGAATAAAACAATTCAGTGGAAACCAAAATCAACTGGAGAAGGGCGTTTTGGTAATTGGTTAGAAAATATGGTTGATTGGAATCTAAGTCGAAGTAGGTTTTGGGGTACACCATTGCCTATTTGGAGAACTGAAGATGGTGCTGAAGAGCGTTGCATTGGTTCGGTAGAAGAATTGAATAATGAAATCATAAAAGCTAATACTCAACTTGGTGCAGACATTAACAGTGCATTCATTGGTAAAGGAATAACAGACTTGCACAAGCCATATGTTGATGAAATCATATTATTGAGTAATTCAGGATTGCCCATGAAGCGTGTGCCTGATTTAGTTGATGTGTGGTTTGATAGTGGCGCTATGCCTTATGCACAATGGCATTATCCTTTCGAAAACAAGGAGTTGATTGAAAGTGGGGCTGGTTTTCCTGCAGATTTTATTGCTGAGGGGGTTGATCAAACGAGAGGTTGGTTTTATACATTACATGCACTTGGTGTATTGCTTTTTGATAAGGTCGCCTACAAAACGGTAGTCTCTAACGGGTTAGTATTGGATAAGAGTGGTAATAAAATGAGCAAAAGACTTGGGAATGTCATTGATCCTTTCACCACTATTGATACCTATGGAGCAGATGCCACTAGATGGTATCTCATCACAAACGCTTCCCCTTGGGATAATTTAAAATTTGACCTTGAAGGGATTAAAGAAGTGCAGCGAAAATTTTTCGGAACACTATACAACACTTATCAGTTTTTTGTTTTGTATGCTAACGTAGACGGTTTTGCTTACAAGGAGAAAGATGTTCCCTTTAATGATCGACCAGAGATTGACCGATGGATCTTATCTAGTTTGCAGAGTTTGGTGAAAGAGGTAAATGGTCATTTTGATCAGTACGAACCAACCATGGCTGGAAGGGCAATTGATAATTTTGTTGATGAATTATTGAGTAATTGGTATGTAAGGTTATCGAGAAGGCGGTTTTGGAAGGGAGAATATGAAGCAGATAAAATAAGTGCTTATCAAACTTTATATACCTGTTTGGTTACCATTGCAAAATTGGCAGCACCTATTTCACCATTTTTTGTAGATTCTTTATACCGAAATCTAAATGCTATTGCAGGAAAGGAACCACACGTGTCTGTACACCATGCTGATTTTCCAATAGCTAACGAGGAATGGATTGACCTCGCCTTGGAGGAAAGAATGAGCATGGCTCAGGATTTGTGTTCATTAGTTTTGTCTATAAGAAAGAAAGTAAATATTAGAGTAAGGCAACCTTTGCAGAAAGTGTTGGTTCCCATTTCAGGAATTGCTATGAAGGAGCAGCTTCAAAAAATAGAAGAGCTTATTCTCGCAGAGGTCAATGTGAAAGAAATGGAGTATTTGCCGGCAGACAATGATTTCATTCGAAAGAAAGTAAAAGCAAACTTTGTTATTTTAGGCAAGAAATTAGGGGCAAAAATGAAATCTGCTGCTCAGGTAATTTCTTCACTGTCTCAAATTGAAATCAGGCAACTTGAATCTCTCGGGTCCATTGATATCATAGTGGACGGTTCGGCAGTTCAAATTTTGGTTGAAGAGGTAGAAATTCAAAGCGAAGATGTTGAAGGATGGATGGTAGCATCTAAAAACGCATTGACCGTAGCGTTGGATGTTTCGATTTCTCCAGCCTTGGAAAAAGAAGGAATTGCCAGGGAACTTGTCAACAGAATCCAGAAAATGCGTAAAGATCTTAATTTGGATCTTACAGACCATATAATTGTAGAAATTCAAGGCCAAATGGGGCTAGAACCCGCATTTACTCAATTTAATGCCTATATTTGCGCCGAAATTCTAGCAGACCAGATACTCTTTTTAAATGAATTGAATCAAGGGGAAGAGACAGAAATAAATGGTATCTTGTTGAAAATCAATGTTATAAAAAACAGGTAAGCATTATGGCAACAAAAAAACCAGCACCCAAAAAAGCTGCAACTCCTTCAAAGAAATCAGCTCCTGCAAAGAAATCAGTTCCTGCTAAAAAGGCAGCTCCTGTTAAAAAAGCAGCACCAGCAAAGAAAATAGCCCCTGCAAAAAAAGCAGCACCTATAAAAAAAGCAGCACCTGCAAAGAAAGTAGTTGCCCCTGCAAAAAAAGCAGCACCAGCAAAGAAAGTGGTGCCTCCTGTAAAAAAGACAGCACCTGCAAAGAAAGTAGTTGCCCCTGCAAAAAAAGCAGCACCAGCAAAAGTTGCCCCTTTGAAAGTTGCTCCTGCAAAAAAGGCAGCACCAGCAGTTGTTGCCCCTGTGAAAGTTGCTCCTGCAAAAAAGCCTGCTCCTGTAACTAAAGTGCCTGAAAAAGTAGCACCAGAGAAAAAAGCTGCTCCTGCTCCTAAAGCAGCAGTGAAGGCGGCACCTGCTAAACCAGTTGCTGCTCCACAGAAACCAATATCCGCCAAACCGGACAAAAAGAAAATTCCTGCGATTGCTCCTGAAACTAGATTTGCTGAGACAAGCAAACCAGCTAGTAGCCCTGCTTTACTCCGTAAAGCGTTAAGGGAAAAAGGATTGCAGAAAGAAACTAAGGTGGTTGCAATGCCTAAAATCAATACAAAGTCTGCTAGAAAATATGAGCCTGAATTTACGCGCTCAGTGTTGGATCAAAAAGAAGTTATAACTCAAACAGGTCCTTCCATGCGTTATAGCGATGCTGAACTTACAGAATTTAGAGAATTGATCAATAGCAAGCTAGATGCTGCAAAGCGTGAGCTTACCTACTTAAATGGTCTTATTACAAGAAAGGACACGATGAGTGGAGAAGATTCCGATAATCGTTACATGACTATGGAAGATGGTAGTTTAAGTATGGAGCGTGAACAATTGAATCAGATGGCGAGCAGGCAGATTGATTTTATCGCGAAGCTAGAAAAAGCGATGATGCGCATTGAAAACAAAACATATGGCATCTGCAGGGTTACTGGTAATCTGATTGATAAAGCTCGTTTGAAAGCAGTGCCACATGCAACCTTAAGCATGGAAGCTAAAATGAATATGCGGAAAAACTAGGAGAGATTATTTTAGTAACTCACCTCATCTCTTGCATCGTTACCAGCTTTTTATAGATCCCATTTTGATTTATTAAATCATCGTGTTTGCCCCGCTCAGCAATTTCACCTTCGTGCAATACAATGATTTCATCTGCATGCCTGACTGTGGAAAGTCTATGGGCTATAATAATGCTAGTTCGGTCTTTCATCAAATTATTGATAGCTTCTTGAACCCATTTTTCACTTTCTGTATCGAGTGATGAAGTGGCTTCATCAAGTATGAGTATGGGCGGATTTTTTAATACGGCTCTGGCAATCGTTAACCGTTGCCTTTCACCTCCACTCAATTTTGAACCACGATCTCCAACAAGGGAGTAGTACCCTCCTTCTTTCTTCTCAATAAATGAATGGGCGTTTGCAATTTTTGCTGCAGCTATTATCTGTTCTGCTGAGGCAGTATCGTTGCCAAGCGAAATATTAGCCAGTACAGAATCATTGAAGAGAATAGGTTCTTGTGTCACAATGCCCATCAAGCTGCGAAGGTCTTTCAGTGCATATTTTTTAATATTCACACCATCAATCAATACTTCGCCATCGGTAGCATCATGGAATCGAGGAATAAGGTCAGCTAAGGTTGATTTTCCCGCTCCAGATGAACCTACTAATGCAACAGTTTGGCCTTTTTGGATGGTTAAGTTTATTGTTTTAAGCACACTTCGGTTAGGGTATGAAAAAGCAACATTGCGAAGCTCGATCGAGTTATTGAAACCATTTATCGGTACGGGATTAGGGTCTTCTTTGATGGTCTGCTCTTCTTTAATAAGATGTTGAATTCGTTCAATACTGGCTGCGCCTTTTCTAATGTTGTATGATGCTGTGCTAAATGCTTTTAGGGGGTTAATGATCTGAGTGAAAATTGCAATGAAGGTTAAAAAGGCTGGTCCACTCAATGCAAAATCATGTTCAATTACTAGTCTTCCTCCATAATATAAAACACAACATACGGCAAGAATACCAAGTGTTTCGGAAACAGGTGATGCTAGGTCGCGTTTTCTGATGGCACGATTTTTAATGTCCAACAACTCCTTGTTTTCCTGATTAAATCGGTTCAGTTGTTGTGCTTCTGCATTAAATGCTTTTACAACCCTTATGCCGCCAATGGTTTCTTCAATTGTACTGAGAATTTCACCAAGCTTAATTTGTACGCCTGTAGATACTTTTTTTAAGGATCTACCAATTCTACCAATAACAAGACCGGCTATAGGTAAGAAGAGTAGTAGGAATAATGATAATTGTGGGCTATACGAGATCATTCCAAATAAATAGCAAATGATAAGAATAGGTTCTCTAAAAAAACTTTCAAGAAAACTAATAGTAGAAAACTCAACATCTTGCAAATCATTGGTGAGTTTACTCATAATATCTCCCTTGCGCTGATCGTTAAAAAAGCCAACAGGTAGTTCAAGGATTTTACTGAACATATCTGTTCTCATATCATTGATGATATTATTTCGAATTGGCGTTAATATATACAATGAGAAGTATAGAAAGATGTTTTTTAAAACAATGGCCATAACAACTATACTGCATATAATGGCAAGTGCCTTGATTTTCCCTTCAGTGGTTAGCGTCATTTTTTCTAGTGAGGCATAGAGGGTGTTGGTTAGCACACCTAAATTAAAGCTTGACTTTTTGAAGCCTCCCTGGTCTTGAAGTCCAAATATCAAGGTTAGGAAAGGGGTTAGCATTGCCAGGGAAATCAGCGAAAAAATCGCCGAAAGGATATTAAGGCTGAAATACCCCAAAACAAGCTTTGGATACTTCTTTATGTATGAAAAAATAATACGCAAACTTTTCATTTCGGAACAGAACCCTGTTTTTTATTAATTAGGTTCAAAAGTAACTAATTTTACATCCATCAACCCCAATCATTATGGAAGAAAGTAAAAGACAGAAGCAGGTGGCCGGTGTTATTCTCGAAGAGATGAATGATATCTTTTTGCGTATGGGACTAAATATGGTAGATGGGGGCATGGTGTCCATATCTAAAGTGAAGATTACTCCAGACCTACTCGAGGCGAGAATATACTTAAGCCTCTTTCAAGTTAAAGATCCAACTGCATTGATAGGAAGAATCGAAGATCGTACAGGAGAGATCAAGCGTTTATTGGGGCTTCGCGTGAAACAGCAATTACGACGTATTCCTGTTTTGAGATTTTTTTTAGACGACACATTGGATTATGTGTTCAAAATGGAGGAACTCTTTAAGAAAATTAATGAAGAAAAAAAATAGATGAACTTCTCCCGAATTTCAACATTTTCTTGGCGCTATTTTAAAGCAAAAAAATCTACTAATGCCATCAATATTATTTCTTGGGTAAGTGTTAGTGCAATCATTGTGGGCACCGCTTCATTAATTATTATTTTGAGCGCATTCAACGGTTTTGAATCTTTAGTTAAGTCACTTTACTCATCATACTATGCTGATATAAAAATTAGGCCTATTAAGGGGAAAGTATTGGTCTTACCTGAAGATCAATTTCATCTAATTAAAAATATATCCGGTGTACAGGCTGTTTCATTGGGGATTGAAGAAAAAGCGTTGTTGCAAAATGAGTCGCTTCAAACAATTGTTAATCTCAAGGGAGTAGACAGTCAATATGCAAAGGTGTCTGGAGTGTCTGGGCAACTATATAGAGGAAGTTTTAATACAGGAACGTCAGAAAAACCAGGATTAGTATTGGGCGTTGGAGTTGAGCAGGCCCTGGGTATTGTATCTGATAAGGCTTTATTTCCAATCTCAGTTTATTTGCCTAAAAAAGGAATTTTACTCCCTACTAATCCATTAGAAGCGTTAAGCGTGGCATCAGCATATCCAAAGGGAAGTTTTGCCATACAGAGTGAGTTCGATAATAAATTTGTGTTTACAGATTTAGGGTTTATGAAAGCCTATTTAAATTATTCGGCCGAAGAATTTAGTTATGTAGAATTGAGTGTAGCCAATTATAATAATGTCTCTGAAATTAAAAAGAACATTGCGCATGTGTTAGGGGCAGGCTATCTTATTGAGGACCGTTATGAACAGAATAAGACTTTATATGCTACTATACGATTAGAGAAGTTTGCTATTTATGGTATTTTTTCGCTCATACTTATTGTTGCTGCGTTTAACATGATTGGTGCATTGAGTATGCTTGTTCTTGAAAAGAAAAAGGATATTCAAATCTTGCAAGCGATGGGAGCGGATAGTGGTGTTATTCGAAAAATATTTTTAGCGGAAGGGGTGCTATTGGCTTTTATTGGTGCGGCTAGTGGTATAGTGTTAGCACTACTTATATATTACCTACAAGTAACCTATAAGTTAGTTCCACTGCAGGGTGCATCATTCCTCATAGATTATTACCCAGTGAAACTAGTCGCCACAGATTTTATTGCCGTGGTAAGCACGGTGTTCCTAATTGGTATTACTGCATCTTGGTTTCCTGCAGCGCGTGCAGCTAAGCAAGGAATCATTGAACTACATAGCTGAGATTAATAGTCGCCTAGCGTTTCTTCTAATTGGCCTAACGCCTTGGCTAACTGATCATCATTTGGAGCAATTCCATGCCAGCCATGGTCATTTTCCATGAAATCAACGCCTTTACCCATGAGTGTGTGCATCATGATTGCAATGGGTTTACCTTGACCAGTAAGGCTCTTAGCAAGTTCTAATTTTGCCACTACATCATCCATGTCATTGCCTTGCATGTCGATGGTAGTCCAACCAAAGACTTCAAATTTTTCTTTTATATTTCCAAGGCTTAAAACTTTTTCTGTCGGGCCATCAATTTGTTGACCATTCCAGTCAACTGTCGCAATAAGATTATCAACTTTGTTATGTGCAGCAAACATGACTGCTTCCCATATTTGACCCTCTTGAAGTTCTCCATCTCCGTGTAGTGAATATACAAGATGATTGTCTTGGTTCAGTTTTTTGCTCAGTGCAGCTCCAATCGCAACACTGAGACCTTGTCCTAGCGATCCTGATGCAATCCTAACTCCTGGCAGATGTTCATGTGTAGTTGGGTGTCCTTGTAGTCTAGTGCCCAATTTACGGAATGAATCAAGTTCGCTTACCGGAAAGTAGCCTGAGCGAGCGAGGCATGAATAAAATACGGGTGATATATGACCATTAGATAGTACAAAAACATCTTCTTGTAGTGCGTCCATATTGAAAGCAGGGTTATGTTTCATGACCTTAAAATATAGGGCAGTTAAAAAGTCTGT
>CANGBH010000022.1 GCA_947451935.1 Chitinophagaceae bacterium | reverse complement strand
TCCCCGTTAGTATCTTCAAAAATCAATAATTTATCATCTGGTTTTGGGTCACCTGGTTTCCAATGTGGATAGGTTGGCATTACAGCAACCCATAGTCTACCTTTATTATCAAATGAAATTTGAACTGGATTAGCAAGGTCAGGGAATTCAGTTTCACCAGCAAACAAATCAATTTTATAACCTGGCGCAACAGTAAATTTATCTAAAGCATCTTGCCCATATAAATACTTGGGATCGCCATTTTTTTCTTTTGGATCATAATTCGTTTTTACTGGAGGCAATACTGAGGTTTTATCATCTGCCGCTTTTAAATCCATTTTTACTCCATGATTTGCATTCCAAATCGCCTGATCGCGAATCAATGTCATTTCACGAATCTTAACAAGCTCAGCAGGATAATTATCTGGTCCGAATGGATCATACCTGCGTCCGTATACGTGTACTCCATTTGGCACCTTGATATCATTGTGCCATACCCAATTTTTTTCCATCACAGCTGCATGTACTAATTCTCTATTTGATTCTGCTATGGTAGGACTTTTACCAAATAGTTTATCAGCCAACAAAGGTGAGAATTTAGCATAGGCTTCATCGGTCATTTGAGAACCATCAATTGTATACGATGAAGCTTCGTCAGCAAACCATTCCTTAGTAGGAGTAAATGCGTCTACAAAAAGTACATTGTTTTTTGCTGCAACTTCCTTCATCGCAAGAGAGTACATCGCTAAGTTTGCATTTTCAGTTTTGCCATTTGGTAAGTCAAATTTTTTCGACAAGTCTTCAAATGCAATAGGAGAAACTATAGCTAATTGAGGCGCTGACTCCCCATTGTATTTTTGTTTCAGTGTATGTTTTATGAATGCATCCAATTCCGCTTTGTAATTAGTTAATCCAGCTTTTCCTTGAAATGATTCATTGTAACCAAAGAAGGCTATAATGATATCTGCTTTATGGCGTGTAATCCATTGATCAGGATATTCATTGAATCCTTCAGTTTCTGGACTCCTGGCTAATTCTGTTTGAAATTTTTCAGCGCCTGGAAATGCCCAAGGTGTAGGGCGAGCTGATTGCGGTCTGAAGCCTGGTGTGTTACCACCATCACACATGTTACGGATATACAACATGCTATCTGGGTAGCGAAGTTGTAAGGCCGTTTCAAAGTGACCATAATTCATTTCTCTTGAGCCAAGGTTATTACCTATTAAAATAATATGAGAACCTTTTTTGAGGGTTAGCTTTTTCTGATCAGCGTTTAGCAAGATGAATGCTGATACTGCAAAAAACACTACACCTAGAATCGCAAAATGTAGTTTGCTTAATTGTTTACCTTTTCTCATAGTCGTTTAATTTTTATGGCCAAGTGTTCTGAAGAGTGATCAGATTAAGTGATTTTTTACAAAGCAAGATCTGGATTTTCAGGACCGAAATGTTTAAGCATAACAATTGGATCGGTGGTTGACATGTTTGTTATAGTTACCCCTTCGATTGCTGCTTTTTCTGTGATGAAAAATTCGTCGTTGGTTAATTGTCCGTAACGAATTGATGATGGTGTTTCAATTTCCCATACACCCATTTTGCCACGTCCTTGCATCATAATCATACCATAAGCAGCACTATCTTTAATCGTCACTGTTTTACCTGGTAATACAGTAAGTTCTTTTGCGCTGAAGGCTGCTGATTTATAACAGATCCATTTTTCACTGTATCCATCAGCATTCATTTCTGCTTCTGGTTTTACAGGAATTGGTGCCATGAATCTATTTTGCATGAGATGAGTATCAACGTTAAGGTCCCAATCAATTACATCTAATAATGCATCGTAATCTCCAATGCTTTCTTTTGGTGTTCCGTTCCATAATAACACCTCTGGTATGATGGCTTCATTCACCAATGATTGATACATGGCAAATACATCTGAAGCCTTTTGTGGTTCATAGGTACACAAGCTACCAGGTGCATGTAGTAATCCTGGGGGTACATCCCAGCCTGTTCCAGGTTCTAGCCTAAAGGCTTGAGAATAGTTTGTAATCTTGTTATCTCCTTTTGTAAAGTTCAGCAAGCATTCTTTGATTTGCTCGCGAGTTGTGCCCGGACAAATACCAATAAATGTATATGGGAAATCACCACCATGGTTATTTAATTGTGGTGGAAAATAATACGCTTCAGGTTTTCCAAATTGTCCAATCAAGGCTGCTTTTTCATCGTTATGATGAACGTGATGTGGCAATGGTCCCATGTTGTCGAAAAACTTTGAATACATAGGCCACGCACCATGTTCGTTCCATAAACGATCACCAATGATTTTTCCTTTTAGTGTTGAGATAACGTCTTTAAGAAGTATTTGCTTTTCTTCGCCTCCATCGGAAAAAACAACTGGACTTAATCCTTCATTCTCTCCAGTTAAGGGTCCGTTCATCGCAGGAGTGGTAGAAGATAGCCAACGTTCATCAATGCCACCGCGTTCTCCACCTAAAACATAATAATCATCTGGGTGAAGTTTTATTCTTCTTCCTGGTACACAAAAAGATCGTGGTACCCAAGTTGGTGCAAGTCTTAATATTCCTTTTCCTTGTTCTAGGGCTAATTCAGCCAATTTCAAATTTTCCATTGATTCTAGTTAACTGGTTTAAATAATTGGAGCAGTAATGTAATTAAGTTTCTCTTTTTAAAATGATTGATCTTTAAAATTCAGCCAAAAAAGTTTTTATTTCAGTGGGATCATGCATGAGTGAGATTTCCAAATTGTATTGTTTGGTTTCTCTTGGAGCAATAAAGAGGAGGGAACCGTCTTTTCTTGCATTTGCTTGTCCTATTGGGGGATGACTGCCTGGTTCAAGTCCAGTAACATATTCACCTTTCCCCCAATGTTGCCAATTGGTTAACCAAGGCAGTTGTTTTTTGTCAAATCGTAAAGCGAGTGCTAGATTGATTTTTGAATTGAATAAGCCACAAACTGATTTCCCATCGGCATCCTGATCAATGTCAATGAATCCAACATCTTCGCCTGTTCCACCATGCTCTTCCATGGGGGCAGGGCAACGATGAAAATTATGGGTGTCGTTGAATATTCTATTAGGTTTATCTTCAAAGCGAGGTTTCCATTTTCCTTTCCAAAGAAGTTCTGCTCCTTCATCGGCTAATGGCCAACCAAAGTTGCAGTGATATAAAATCATGTGCGGGGCTGGTTGATTGCCTCGATTGGTTACTTCGTCGTGAATCCAAATTTTAGCCTCACCTAGTTTTCCGGAAATGGTTCTTTTCAATTCAAGCGCAGGACCGAATATGGGGGTATGTCTAATGATACCCGTTATACTCATGTCCAATTTATTATTTGCAGGGTCTGGTTGAATAATGGATTCAATTTCAGCAGCAGTGTTGCTAATTTCTCCATGTACGCCGCGCTCACCAAATTCATCTTTTTCAGGCCCACCTACATGTGAAAGGCCACAGGTAGTAAGTAATCCGCCTCCAAAGGTTTGAAGCCAATCAATTCCCTTATTGGACAAAGGTTGTGGAGAAGTGATTCCACTATGACTCAACCAAGCAAGATTATGTTGATTATAAAATGCATCAGCAATATCCATTGCTCTGTCTATTACCACTTTATATCGTAATCCAGTGCCCGTATTGATCCATGCTATTCTAGTACCCCGTCCAAGTCCGTTATCAAGAACAGACGTTTCTATTCCACCAACTTGGGCGGGGTTAGAAATTTTTTCCTGCCAATCAGGTACACTATTTAAGGGCATTACTTAACGCTTTTTGCTATAAATATGGAGTCCTTAGGATTGCCACCAGATTTCAAATAGGCTAGAAGGTCTTTTAATTCTTCACCATTTAATCGGTTAATTAGTCCACCCATCATAAACGAAGTCTCAGAAAGTCTTGTACGAATTACATCTTTCTTATTGATCTCTTTTACATTTTGCATGGCGAATGGATTTTGACCAATATAATATTTATCTGCATCCTCATTAACCATTTTACCTACTACAGAACTACCATCTTTAAGGTAGAAAACAATAGCAGCAAATTGATCAGATATGGTTTTATTCGGTTCAATGATGGCTTCAAGCATGTCCTTGTAAGAAAAGCGTGTACCTACATTAGTAAGGTTTGGACCAGCTATACCACCCTCTCCACGCATGCTATGGCATTTAACACAAAGGCTAGCAGAGAACATAGCTTTACCTTGTTCAAAATTGCGCCCACTTAATCCGTCTTTTATCAATGCTAAAGCAGTATCAACCTCCCAATCTTTTCCAGGTCCTTTTGGTTGAACATCTGAAATAGCAAGTCCCATTTGTGCACGAACAACCAATGAGTCTCCAGAAATAGTATTGAAATATTCTTGTTTGTCTTTTGCAACATTTTTCAATGCATTCTTACGAATGATGTTAATGAATCCAACGAAGCTATATCCACCTTTATATCCAAATGCTTTATAGAACCATTTGAAATAATTTTCTTGTAAGGCTGGAGTCCAACCATTCTTGGCTTGACTTAAAGCGGTTGCATAAAAAGTTTGTTGCTTTGGAGGAACACTTGAAAGCATGCCTGCTATATCAAGACCATATTGTGGATTGCGTAGAATAAGATCTGACGACTCCATAAATGTTTTCTGATCGTTGGGGTCATCTTTTGCACTAGCAAGGAGTGTCATTGTTTTTTCTACAGCCTTCGGCGCATCAAGATAAAGTAACACTTTGCTTAATGACCTATTCAAGTTATTTGATGAAGCAGGGTATTGTGCATCAAGATGATTGATGACTTGATTTTTTACATCATCACTTGGATTACCAAGACGAATAAGAATTAATTCATATGCTCTTACTACATCAATTTTTTGATCATCATTAAGTGATGATAAATTAATTGCAGTAAGTGCTTGTAGTAATTTATCTTTTACATTTTTGTCATTCAATCGCGCTAACGCAATAGCTGCCTGTGTAAGTATTACTGGATCTTTTTCGTTTAACGCTTTTGCTTCCCATAGGTTTATAGGTTGATGTTCCATAGCAATACGTGCTGCATAGCGAATAAAGCGATCTGAGTTATTAAGATAAGGCCAAGCAACATCAATAGCATCTGGCTTAGGTGCTGAATGGTATGTTTCTAATTTCTTTCTGATGTTTTGAGCCTCTGTTAATGGAGTAGCTGCTAGCTTCTCCGTATTCTCTTTATTGTCTTTGTAGTATACACGGTATAAGTCCGATTCAATTCTACGACCACCTGTAAGAAAATATACTGCGCCATCTGGACCAACTGTTCCATCAGTTAGAGGAAGGGGAGATCCTGAAATAAATTCTTCTGCCTTAGGGGTATAGGTAGCGCCATTTGGAATAGGTTGTACAGAATACATTACACCAAAAGTCCAATCGAATGTAAAAATTGAACGACGGTATTTTTCTGGGAAATGTGCATTTTGTCCACTGAATACACCAGTTGGTGAACCTTGTCCAACATTAAGTAAGGCTGGTAAATTATCAGCATTGGTAGGTGACCATTTATCGGTTCCTGGGCGCCATCCAAATTCTCCTCCACTTGGAACATGACATATGCGAATTGGTCTATACCATGGCAAACCAAAATCCCATTCCATGTCAGAATCAAAAGTGAAAATATCACCTGCGTCGTTGAAAGCAAGGTCAAAAGGATTTCTAAATCCTGAACTAACAAGATTGAAATTCGATCCATCTGGATTCAATTGTCCAATCCAACCTCCGTGTGTATTTACTGTGCCATCGTGGCCATTTGGATCTCTTACTAATGGAAGTAAATTGTCGATTTCTGAAACAGCTGCTGCGGCATAAGTATCCATTTTAGGAATCTTAGTAAAGTTTCCTGCTATTACATAAAGTGATTTACCATCTGGTGATAATACAACGCTATGTGGACCATGTTCACCTTCACCTTCTAATCTTCTTAACAAGGTGATTTTATCAAATTGATCATCATTGTTTGTGTCTTGAAGTCTATATAAACCACTTGGCTTAGAATTTTCTTGATCACCTTCATCATTCACCATTACGTATAAACTGTTGAATGCATAAAGTAGGCCATGTGCATAACCAATTCTTCTAGCAATAGATGAAGTGTCATTAGGTAACACCACTTCAATCTTTTCAACTTTGATTTTTTCTTTAGATGTATCTGCGCCAATAGCAGGTATAACTAGGCGATATAGATTGCCGTATTGGTCTGATGCAATCATTCTGCCTTTGTCATCAAAGGTCATTGCAACCCAAGATCCTTGGTTGTTTTCACCAGGACTATATAAATGATCTGCTTTAAAACCAGCTGGTAGTTTTAATGCTGCAATCTTTGGATCCTTTGAGATTTCAACAACCTCATTTGTGTTGTTACATGAAGTTGAACATTGAACGAGACAATAAATGGCTACTAAAAAAGTGACTGAACGTAATTTTGTATACATGGCAAATTAAAATAGTTGAATTTGAAAATAGTGAATTATCATAATAAGGTCAAAAGTTTATTGACTAATGTGTAATAAATACTCTTTAGGTTTAAATCCCATTAATTATGATTGATTACTTGAATAAATCAAATCAATTCAATAAAATTCAATTTTCTATATTGCATAATATATAAGTAGGAATTTAGTAACCTAGATTCAGTAAATCCTTCATGACATGATAAAAATTACAGAACAACCCGGAAAGAATAGAGATCTTGAAAAGAAAAGCATAGCAGAATTGACGGCAGCGATTAATGCTGAGGATAAGACAGTTGCATTTGAAATTGAAAAATCATTACCACAAATTAATGCCTTAATTGAGTCGGTTGTCAGTCACCTTGAAGCCGGAGGTAGAATGTTCTATTTAGGTGCAGGAAGTGGAGGAAGGTTATCGGTTTTAGATATAATAGAATTGCCAACCACCTATGGTATTGAGCCAGGTATTGTTGATGTAATACTTGCTGGGCGAAAAGAAAATTTAGTGCAAGCATTAGAAGAAAAAGAAGATGATACTGAGGCTGGATGGCAAATGCTTCTAGAAAAAAACATTTCAGATAAGGATATGGTTATTGGCATTTCAGCAAGTGGAACAACTCCATTTGTGTTGTCAGCCTTAATGGCATGTAAAGAAAATAATGTAACTACTGGATGTATTGTGAGTAATCCCGATTCGCCTATTGCTCAGTATGCCGATTTCCCTATTGAAGTGATTACAGGTCCTGAATTCATTTGTGGAAGTACACGAATGAAATGCGCAACAGCGCAGAAAATGCTCTTCGATATGATTAGTACCACAACCATGGTTCGACTTGGAAGGGTAGAAGACAATCGTATGGTGAATGTTAAGTTAATCAATGATAAGATTACTGATCGTGCAGTTAAAATGCTAATGGAGAAATCTTCCATTACTGATTATGATAAGGCTAAAGAATTATTACTCGCTAATGGGAGTGTTAGAAAAGCGCTTGATACATTATTATAGGTAATGAATAATCCAGAATCAACATTAGCAATTTCGAGTCAGCATCGTTTCAAATACCTTTTTATAATTGGTGTTTTATTCTTTGTATTTGGTTTTGTGACTTGGTTGGGATCTGTGTTGATACCTTATCTTAAGATTACCTGCGAGTTGAATAATGTTTCATCTTATCTTATTGCATTTTCATTTTATATTTCTTATTTAGTACTCGCTCTTCCATCTGCAGCATTATTAAAAAAAACAGGATTTAGGCATGGTATGGCATTGGGCTTATTACTAATAGCCATTGGTACAACAATGTTTATTCCTGCTGCACATTCTAGAACATATTTGTTGTTTTTAATAGGACAATTTATACAAGGAAGTGGGTTGGCTATTTTGCAAACTGCAGCAAATCCCTATGTGGTCATGTTGGGGCCAAGAAATAGTGCAGCAAAACGCATTAGCATGATGGGTGTTTCAAATGGCGTGGCTGGTATACTTGCTCCAATCATCTTAGGATCAATCATTCTAGACAATACCGATCAAATTAAAACGGACCTACTAAGAATGGGTGCGCAAGAAAAAATTATTGCCTTACAAAACTTAGCGGGAAAAATCATAGCGCCTTATGTTGCCATGACTGTTGTTATGGTAATATTAGCAGTGTTAATCTATTTTTCTGGATTGCCTGAAATTAATCCAGATGAGGAAGACGAAGGGCTCGACCCTTCTGATTCAATACAAAAGACAAGTATTTTTCAATTTCCACATTTGTTACTAGGCGCTTTTACCCTGTTTCTCTATGTTGGCGTTGAAGTGATTGCTGGGGATACAATAATACTTTATGGTTCTTCACAAGGGATTCCGTTAGCTACTGCAAAGTTTTTTACGAGTTTCACTCTTGGAGGTATGTTGTTGGGGTATTTTATTGGAATCCTCTTTATTCCGAAGTTTATATCACAAGAACGGGCATTGAAATTTTCTGCCCTAGCAGGGATTTTATTTTGCCTAACAGCCTTGTTTACTTCTGGAATGGTTTCGGTTGTATTTATTGCGTTGCTTGGATTAGCCAATGCGTTGATGTATCCTTCTATTTGGCCATTAGCACTTAGCGGTTTAGGAAGTTTTACCAAAACAGGATCGTCAATACTTATCATGGCTATTGGTGGCGGTGCAGTTTTGCCGTTAATTTATGGTCGAATCGCTGATCATTTCTCTCCTCATCATGCTTATTGGATGGTAGTTCCTTGCTATTTGGTTATTTTCTATTATGCAGCGAAAGGACATCGGATAAAGTCTAGCTAAAGTAAATATCATAGTTTAGTTTTGGATGTGTATTTGGAACACTTTTGTAAGTGAGTTACTTTTACATTAAATGTTAAAAAAAACACATTTTTTAACATTTATATCAAAAATTATTTCTATGTTTAGATTCTCTTTAATTCATACTTTTTGGGATTTGGAAAGAACAACTAAATCTTGATTGGTAAAAAAAACAACAAATATGAAAAAAAGGTGTACTTCCTTAAATTTTGTACAGAGGTTAAAAGTGCCTTTGTACCTCATGTTTTTCTTTTCTGGAGGGTTGTCTGCACGAGAAATTACTGCAGTGAACCATAACTTCAAGGAAGAGGTTAATGCTCGATTTGAGATGGCAGATGCAACAAATGAATCTGCAACAAATTTTGATTTTGTAGTAAAAGGTACTGTAAGGGATGCTAATGGTCCATTACAAGGAGCTACCATCACTGAAAAAGGTACTTCAAGGCAAGCTACAACCAACGCTGCAGGACAATATAGCATCAATGCTTCTGGTCCTAAAGCTGTATTGGTTATTTCTTATGTTGGATATGCTTCAACAGAAGTGAATGTTGCTGGTCAAGCTGAAGTCAACATAACATTGCAGCCTGCTGCTGGTCAACTATCAGATGTGGTGGTTACAGCATTAGGTATTACTAGAGCAAAAAAATCTCTTGGATATTCAGTAGGTGAAATCAAGGGCGACGACATGAATAAAGTTGCTCAGACTAACTTGTTGAACTCTATGGCTGGTAAAGTGTCTGGTGTTAACATCAGCTCTACCGGTGGTGCAGCAACTGCATCAGTGAGTGTTGTTATCCGCGGTATTCGTTCATTGAATACAGATAACCAACCACTATTCGTAATTGATGGAGTTCCAGTAAAGAACTCGTTGAATAACGTAAGTACGAACACTGGTAACGATAATACAATCGATTACGGTAATGCTATATCAGATTTAAACCCTAACGACATTGAAAGTCTTTCTGTATTGAAAGGCCCAAGTGCTGCAGCCCTTTATGGATCGCGCGCTGGTAACGGTGTTATCTTGATTACAACCAAGTCTGGTAAAAAATCAAAAGGCTTGGGTGTTACATTTAGTTCAAGCAATGAATTGGCTACACCATACAAGTTTTTACCAACGAACCAATCATATGGTATCGGTGACCACTCTTACACTACACCAAATGCTAACAACAGTTTAGATGGTGTTAATATCTTGGATCTAGTTGGAACCAATACATATCGTTTTGGTACACCATTGAATCAAGGTATCAAAGCTATTCAATGGAATAGTCAAAAAGATGCTAATGGTGATTACATTCCTTATGAAATGAAAGGGTATAACAACCTTAAAAATTTCGTACAGAACGGAATGACTTCTGTAAACAGTGTGTCAATTGAAAACTCTACAGATAAAGACACCTATCGTTTGTCTTACACCAATACAGCTAATACAGGAATTCTTCCTACTACTGGATTGGGTCGTAATAACCTTGGTTTAAATATTGAACACAAGATTAATGATAAATTCAAAATCACATCTTCTTTAAACTACACACGTTCTAATGCTGATAACATTGCAGCAGGTGATCGTGGTGGTGTTTATCAAGATATCATTTATCTATCTCCAAGTGTAGACGTTAGACAAATGAAAGATTATTGGTTAACTCCTGGTATTCAGCAAAGAAAGGCAATGCCTCCAGCTGATTTAGGATTTGACGTAGTGGATTTTGACAACAACCCATACTTTACATTGAATCAAGTAAAGAATAGTTTCTTGCGTAATAGGTTGTTTGGTAATGTTAAATTGGATTATCAAATCAATAAACATTTAAGCGCTTTCGTAAGATACTCTCAAGACTTATTGAATGAAAGACGTGAAACCAAAATTTCTAAGTCTCTTTACAAAGAGAAAAATGGATATTATAGTTTACAGAATATTCTTAATACTGAAAGCAATACAGACTTCTTAATAAACTACCGTAATTCATTTAACGATTTCACGTTATCTGCTTCTGGTGGTGGAAACTTGCAGTATGTATATGGTGCTAACCAAATGAGTTATTCTCAATCTGGTGTGGGTATCATTGCACCTGAATTGTTCAACTTATCGAATATCAGTCCAACAGCTTTGAGATCTAATGGTTATTATTCTCAAAAAGCACTTTACAGCTTATACGGAACAGCTACTCTTGGTTTCAAAGACATCGCTTATTTGGATGTGACAGCTAGGAATGACTGGTCAAGTACTTTGCCTGCAAATGCAAACTCATACTTCTATCCATCTGCATCACTTAGTTTGATCTTAAGTAAATTAATCAACTTTGGTTCAAGTGTAGATATGGTTAAAGTTCGTGGTGGTTATGCTAGCGTAGGTAAAGACACTGATCCATATAATCTATATGGTTCTCTTGGTATTGGAAGCTTTGGTTCAACTGTTATCCAATCTGTTGCTGGGACACTTAAAAACCCTGAATTGAAGCCTGAACAAGCTATCTCTTCAGAGTTCGGTATTGAACTTGCATTCCTTAAAAATCGCTTGAGATTTGAAGGAACAGTTTACCAATCAGATAACAAAAACCAAGTTCTAGGAATCAGCACACCTCCTTCTTCTGGTTACACAAGCCGTCAAATCAATGCAGGTTTGGTACGTAGCAAGGGTATAGAATTGCAATTGGGTGCAACATTGATTTCTAACAAAAATCTAAATTGGGATCTTAGTGTGAATTACACAAAGAACAATTCTTATGTAATTTCTCTTGCAGATGGAGTTCCTTACTACAGATTCTGGTCTGATGGACCAAGTGGTTCTTGGACATATGCTAAGGGCCAAGTAATTCCAAACAACTTTAACAAAGATGGTTCTCCAATGATTAGTGATGGTAAGATTGGACAAATTTGGGATAACCAATTGTTGACTGTTACTGATAAATCGTCTCCTTATTATGGATGGCCTTTGTTGGATGATGAAGGATATCATCAAAAATATAAAGGTGGAGCATTTGATGCTAAAGAAATTGTAGGAAACTTCAATCCGAAATTGTTATTAGGGGTTCAAACTTCATTGACATATAAAAGATTCACAATCAGTGCAAGCATTGATACAAGGTTGGGTGGACAATTCTTCTCTCAAACCTATAGATATGTTGGATCTGATGCGGTATTGGCTAGACAGTTGAACATGGGAATAAAAATTCCAGATGCAAACAAAGGCGATATACCTGCATACTTGAAATCAAATCCTGATGCATTCATTAAAATATCAGGATTCCAATCAGCACACGTTGTTGGTGGTCCAACTGCTGAGTTAGGTGGATTTCCATTCGATGGAGATGGTGTACCTGGAAATGATGGAACTTTCTATCCTGGTGTTTATGAAGATGGTAATGGTGGATATATCGAAAACTTAGGTGATCCTGCTACTACTTTCTACGATTATTATTGTGATGCGGTTACCGCTAACTGGAATTTCGCTAAGCAAAACATGTTTGATGCGTCTTACATTAAACTTCGTGAGCTTAACCTTTCTTTTGAATTACCAAAAAATTGGTATAGCAAAGCAATTAAATTACAAGGATTATCACTTGGCGTGTACACAAGAAATATCGTTCTTTGGACTAAAGCGAAGTGTGGTGTAGATCCTGAATCTGCTTTCTATCTTCAAGGTGGTGCACAAGGAAATGGATCTCAATTCAGACAAGGTATTGAGCGTTACAATGTAACTCCATGGACTATCCCAGTTGGTGTTAAGTTGAATGTTAGATTCTAGTCATAATAATTAAATTTAAATTTTACACGATGAAAAATTTTAATAGGATATTAGTTGGAATGCTAACATTAGCATTGTTGACTGTTTCTTGTCAGAAGTTTGAGGTGCTGAATAAGGACCCCAACAATTTAACTCAGGCAGACGCTGCGCCAGACTATTTAATGGCTGGTGTATTGACTAGCACAGCTATGGATTATGGAAACCTTGGTTCAGGTAATATGTCTGGAGCTATGCAGCAAACTGCAAACGACGCTTGGTCTAGCACCTATAGCAACTACGATTGGAGTTCTGTAGACTGGAGCGGTATCTATGGAAGACTTCGTAATAACCAAGTTTTGTTGAATAAAGCTGAAGCTAACGACTGGAAATTCCATCAAGGAGTTGCATTGGTAATGCGTGCATTTAACTTCGGTTATATCGCTGACTTTTGGGGTGATGCTCCATACAGTGCTGCTCTTAAAGGAGATTTAGTTGGTGCTGAAAATGCATACCCTGTTTTTGATTCTCAAGAAGCAATCTATGATGGTGTTATCGCAGATTTAAAAGCGGCTATCCCTTTGTTTGCAGGTTCAGCAGCTTCGCATCCTGAAATTACACCAGCAACAACTACCTCAGATGTCTTCTACAATGGGGACACTGAAAAATGGTCTAAGTTGGCCAATACGTTGTTGCTTCGTTATTACATGAGACTTTCTTCAAAAAGAAATGTACAAGCTGAAGTTGAAGCTGTATCTCATAATGTGTTCACAAGCAATGATGATGATTTTGCAATGGCATTTCCTGGACAAGATGGTGGTACATCATATCAGAAGAACTCTGAATATGGAGGTGCTTCAAACTTCAAAAGGAATAAAATGTCTGCCACATTGGTAACAAAGCTTATTGATCTTAAAGACCCACGTTTGGTGATCATGGCAGAACCTGTTGAAACCAATTCTGTAGTGGATGGTAGCAAGTTCGATGTAAATGATGATGTTAACCTTACAACATACGATGATGTAGCTAATATCCGTTACATCAATCCAGTTGCTGCTGCAGCAGCTAACTATAAGCAATTCAATCAAAGTACTTATTCAGAGGACAGGCCTTATGGTACTCCACTTGATGCTGTGAAGAATTTTTATGACACTACTCCAACCTATGTTGGTATTCCAATCAGTTATTATGGTGAAACATATACCTATAACTTAAATGGTACTGGTGGACAAGCAAACTCTACTAATGCATTCGTATCATATATGCGTAGAGATATTTACGATAATCCAAGTGGCGATTTGCTTAAGCAAAGGCTTGCTTCTTACACTGAAGTTTGTTTTGATTTGGCTGAAGCTGCACAAAAAGGATGGAATGTAGGTGGATCTGCGGAAGAGTGGTATAACAATGGCGTTAAAGCATCATTTGATTTATGGCAAGTATTTGATACCTATCAATCAGATGTTGACGGATATGCTGGATGTGTAAAAGACGTTGATTCATACCTTGCTCAACCTAGTGTAGCATATGATGGTACATTAGAAAGAATTATCGAACAAAAATGGGTTGCTTCTTGGCAAGCATCTGTTGAGTCATTCATGGATTGGAGAAGAACAGGATTCCCTACAATTAATATAGGATACCTTTCTAAGCGTGGTGCTATTCCATTGCGTTTCTCATACAGCAATACTGAATTGCAAAGCAATACAGAAAATACAAATGCTGCAATAAGTAAGCTTGAAGAATCAAGCTACGTTGGTTCTGATGGTAAAAATAGCCCTTGGTCTAAGTTCTGGTTGCTTCAAGGCACAGGAAAACCTTGGTAAAAATCAATCTCTGGATGATTTTATAAATCTTCCCGAGTAGAGATAAATAAAATTATTGAAGCCTTGTCAAAATGCCTATCGGCTATTTGGCAAGGCTTCTTTATTTGTTTAATTTCATCTGTATAATGTTGACTTGCAAACAAGTTTATAAAATTGATTTTTTAATATAATGTCTACATGAAAAATAATTATTCTTTACTCTTAGCATGCTGTATTTTATTTATCTCAAGTTGTAGTCAACAGGCCAACAAAACTGTCGCTGCCGATAGCCTCTCCGTCGGGTTAGCAGACACACTGCCTGTAAAAGAATTTGTAGCTGGCGAGAATCCTCCCTTTAAAGAATGCCACGCTTCAACCTTGGTTAAATTGAGAGATAATAATTTTATCGTTGCCTGGTTTGCTGGGGAGAAAGAAAAGAATGATAATGTTGGCATTTGGATGGTTAAAGGATCTCCTCGTCATTGGTCTGCTCCAAAACAAATTGCAAAAATCAGAAATGATGCACACTGGAATCCTGTTTTATTTCAATCACCTGCAGGGAAACTATTTTTATTTTTCAAAGTAGGGAAGGAAATTGAACATTGGGAAACATGGGTTAAGACTTCAGATGATAATGGCGATACATGGACTGACGCATACGAACTTGTTAAAGGTGATAAAGGCGGTAGAGGTCCTGTTCGTAGTAAACCCATTGTTCTATCTGATGGTTCTTGGTTAGCAGGCTCTTCGCATGAGTATAAAGGATATCATGTGTTTACAGACAGAAGTATTGACAGTGGAAAAACATGGCAGGCAACTCCTTACCTGAAACTAGCCGATACAAGCTTGCAAAACAAAGAGCTTATCCAACCTACATTATGGGAGTCAACTCCTGGAAATATTCATATGCTTATTCGTAGTGAATTAGGCATTATTTGTCGAAGTGATTCAAAAGATTATGGGAAAACATGGGCCCCGATTTATAAGACAACATTGCCTAATCCAAACAGTGGGATAGATGTGACAAAACTACCTGGAGATGTATTGGTTTTAGCCTATAACCCTGATAACAGAAATGATGGTGATAGAGCACCACTTCTTTTAGGCGTTTCATTTGATAATGGACTTACGTGGCCAAAGAATCTAAATATAGAACAGGGCAAAGGAGATGATGAATTCTCTTATCCTGGGTTGATTAATTTTGGAGATACCGTGGCTGTATGTTATACATGGCAACGCAAAAACATCGCATTTTGGATGGGAACAAAAAAGGATCTTCTGAAATAATTATACCGCTTTTATTCCTAAACGATCACACCAACCCATGAAGGTTGCATGCACGCCATCCAATGTTTGCATTTCTTGACTAGTCAATGGGGTAGGACTTGTTCTGCTAACAGGAAGTATATTAAGTCCACGTTTGTGTAAGAAATATTTCGAGCTCATTGGATATGAAGTAGAAATAATTGAGTCGGCTTTGGTTAATTCGGCTTGAAGCCATGCTACTTCTTTTTGTAGCTTAGGATCATTAGCATGATTACACATCCAAACAAAAATCTCAGGATAAAAATTGCCAGCAATAGCACTCATTCCTTTAGCCCCATGTTGCAAGGCATTCATGGTGTTTGGAGTATGCGCATCATAAAATTCAATTCGATTGCCTTTTATTAAATCTAGTTTTGCTTTTACTAAGGGGAAATCGAGTGAGGTATCTTTATGATATACCAAACGATTGGTCTCAAGCAATGAAGTGAATGCTTGAGGGGTTAGAATACGCTTGTACGGTGCGGGACATTCATAAGTGCCCATTGGAATATTATCGGTAAGGTCAAAGAATTCATGAAAGTTCGCCAACATGATTTCATCTGACTCTTCTTTTTTTGCGAAGTGACTCGTTATGAGAATCACAGCATTGATTCCTGTATGGTAAATCTGTTTAGCAAATTCAGCACGCTCTTTGTTAGTGTCGCCAAAGGATCCGGTAGCAACAACTGGCATACTGCCATTTACATGCTTAACGACATGCCTAGTTAAGGATAGTCTTTCTTCAGGAGTTAAGGCGTACATTTCACTGCTAAGGCAGTTTGCAAAAAAACCTTTTACACCTGCTGCAATATAAAAATCAATTAAGGCAGATAATGTTTTAAAATCAATCTTCCCTTCTTGTGTGAAAGGGGTAACCATAACCGGCACAAATTTCTTTTCGTTGTTATCTGACATAATTAAATGATTTGATTCGAAGATATTATTGCTTTTTGTTATTTGTGAAAATAGATGTTGACTAGGAAGTCCTGCTAGTGCAAGTCCAATTGGCAGGACAGAAACCTTGCCTAAAAAATCACGTCTAGTTGAATGGTTTTTTACAGTCATTCATGCATTATTAAAATAAAATTACTGAATCTTTTTTTGCTTTAGCGAACTTTCTGCAACCTGTACTTTTATGACTAATTTCTTTACAAGTTGATTGTCGTTCAACTTAATATTAGGCTTATGTAAATCTACAGGGAATAGTATAAAAAAGATCGAAGGATCTGATTTGTAAAACGTACCTTCTGCCGTATAGTGAGTGGCATCAACTGTATACGGCTTAATAATTTTTGCTTGGGTACTATCCGTTATTCCAATTTGATCAGAGCCACGAATTACATAATGAATATCTATATATTGTCTATGAGACTCCCATACTGCACTGTCTTTTTCTCTTGCTGACGTCTCTGAAATGGTTGCAAAAACACGATCCCCAAGTATCGAATATTTGCCTGCCACTAGTTCATTTAAATGCTGGTTTTTTAAGAACGAAAACGCACTATCCCATGCTTCTTGGTTTGACAAGTATTGTTCGTGGAATAGGTTAATGTTTGTGCTTTCATGTGGTGTTAAGGTTAATCCATTGGCCCATTTTCGCTGATGAAACCAATGTGTAGCTTTTCTATTATTTTTCTGGTCATGTTTATTTAGTACACGTGACGTTGTTTGTGCGTTGATCGCAGTTGAATTCGCGACAATAAGTATTAATATAAATAAAAAGTATTTTTTCATTTAGCTTTTTTTGATTCAATTATTTTCAGTCATTTTTTTAAATACTATATATGGACTTGCCACGGTCGTCATATAGAGTGGATTCTGTTGACCTCCATTACTAGTGAAGCATTCAAATGGTGCACCTTCTTCTCCTCCTTTTCTGAAATCATGCAACTTCAAATCGGCGATATATTCAGCCGCAAGCTTTTTCGCGCTCGCTAAGTCAGTTTTAGCCATGGCATAGCATACCCAACCAACGGGTGTTCCCCAATACGCACCATTTTGATAGGTGTTTTTCTCAGCAAGTGAAACCTCCCACATTGTTTCCTTGTTGAAGTCGTCAAATGTCATAACATGTCTAATGTTTCCATGATAGGACAAAGCGCCACCTTTATACCCCAAGGCTAGTGCCCTAGATGCTTTTGTTGTTTGTTCTCTATTAAGCATATCATAATAAATAGCTAATGCAGTTGCCCAGACATCAGCTTGTTGACTTTTGCAAGTAGATGATTTCAGCATTCCTTTCTCATTTTGAAATGCACTAGCTATGGACGATTTAATTTTTTTAGCAATTTCTAGATAGTGAGCTGATTTTTGTTTTTGCTCTATTAGTCTAAAGCAATTTGATAAATGAAGCGCCGCTTTATATTTTAAAATGGAAGGTAAACATAGATCGCCTGTAATAATTATAGCATCTCTAAATCCAAAATCTACCCCGCGAAAAGCGTCGTTGGTATAGACCAATTCAGTTTCTCCGTTAGTTGGAACAACTGCAAATGCATTTTCTAAGCGATCTATTAGTCGTATGCCATTGACTTCCTCTAAAAGAAAATTTGAATCATGTGTTTGCTCAATATAATGGTTGGCCATATGGATGAAGTAGAATTGATCGCAGTAGGGTGGAGTAAATCCAAAACGGCCATCGCCTTGTTTTACATATTCATATGTTCCAGGATAATAAATGGGAAGACCATCATCTATTCGGATATGATCGGCAATTGCACCTCGTGGAACCATCGCACCACCTTTTGTTATCCATGTTTGGTCACATTGAGTTATAGCAGTGAGCAGTAACATATTTTTCTGCTCTTCCATTGAAATGAATCCTGTTTCAATGGACATAGCGTAGTCTCTTATCCAAAAGGATGGATATGCATCTCTTGCACCAGGGCGAATAAGCGTGATGCCAAGATTATTTGGACCGAAAGATGTTGATATACGTTGACCTGGAAGTATGCGCGAGCTATCAATAATTACCTTGGTCATGTCTTGTAAAAAATGAAAATCTGTTTCGCTAATTAATTCAGTTCGATCCTGTGCAATGATGGATATACGAATTGAACATAGTAAACAAATTAGTATCAAGCGAAAGGAGAAATTATTCATTTCTAATTATTCATTTAGCTGGAAAAGTAAGTATAGTGTAGTAACTATTTTATTACTCGATAATATAGGTTTCGTGCTTCAGCCAACATTTTATCGTTGTGGCATTGAATCACAAAATGTCCTTCTTTAAATTCTGTATCATCGTGTGTTGTCACCAGTGAATCTTTTACCCAAATTTGTATATGTTCACCAACAGCCCTAACACGCATAGAAAACCACTCTCCATCTTTTGTTAGTAAAGCTGATGCGCGTCCAGTTGGATTACCAGGTTTCCATAACCAACCAGTAGACGCTTCTTGGTTATTGCAAATTTGGGCTTCATATCCTTCAGGAAATCCTTTGGGTTCTGTAGGGTCTTCATTCGCCCTAAAATAAAAACCACTATTCGCTCCATGTCCTTGATCTGTTATCCTGAATTCCCCTTTTGCTTCGAAGTCCGTTATAATAGGATCTGCATATAGATGTCCTCTACCACGTGAACCCGTTAATACACCATTTACAACCTTCCATTTTGCCTTTCCTCTTGCTTTCCATCCTGTAAGGTCTTTTCCGTTAAATAAGGAGATCCATTCTCCTTCTTCATTTTGTTTGTTTTTTGTTCCATGATCTAGGGTTGCACTGCTACAGATGAAAAGGGCGCTAAAAAATATTACTATGGAGCTGAAATTGATTCGCATTATTCGCATTGTTTATTTAATTAATATGTATATTTAGAGTCTGTTTTCGCGGGTCGATGAATTGGTAAATTATCAATAAATAAATTAATCGCTTCACTTTTTTTTAGAGTTAAAAAAGTCGCGCTAATCTTTATTCATATTTTTTCAATCCTGACAAACATGAACACAGTAGCAATTTTTTGTGTATTGAATTTTTAAACTGCATTAGTTCTTTAACCTTAAAACAAAACAAGCTATGTCAGGTAAAAAAAGCGAATTGTCAAGAAGGAATTTTGTTAGAAACACGGCACTAGCTGCTAGTGGTTTTATGATTGTTCCTCGTCATGTATTGGGCAAAGGATTTATTGCCCCAAGTGATAAATTAAACATTGCAGGTATCGGTGCTGGTGGTAAAGGGAAAAGCGATTTAAGTAATTTCGCAACAAGCCCAAGAGTGAATATCGTTTCACTATGTGATGTTGATGAAAGCAGAGCTGTTGATTCAAGAAAAAGTTTCCCTAAAGCAAGTTATTATAAGGACTTCAGAGAGATGCTCGACAAAGAAAAGAATCATATAGATGCATGTTCTGTTTCTGTTCCTGATAACGTTCACGCAATCGCATCACTTTCTGCTATGCAATTAGGAAAGCATGTCTATTGCCAAAAGCCTCTAACACACGATATATATGAAGCACGCTTAATGGCGAAAGCTGCAGGAAGATATAATGTAATTACTCAAATGGGTAATCAAGGTGGATCAAGCGACGGTGTGCGTAAAGCAAAAGAAATGTATGACGCTGGTTTGATTGGTGAAGTGCATACTGTTCAAGTATGGACAAACAGACCAATTTGGCCACAAGGATTGCCAACACCAACAGGTAAGTTTGATGTGCCTAAAGATTTAGACTGGAACCTATGGCTAGGCCCAGCTCAACATGTTGACTATAATCCTGCTTATCACCCATGGAGTTGGAGAGGATGGAACAAATTTGGAACAGGTTCCCTTGGAGATATGGCATGTCATATGATGGATCCAGTGTTCAGGATTCTTCCAATTGATTTCCCAACTGAAGTTGAATGTTCTATTCCAACAAGTTGGACGCCAGCTGGTGATGAAGCAAAGTATCCTGATGGATTCCCTGCTGCATCAATGATACATTTGAAATATCCTCGCAAAGATGGTAAAGGAGATATTAAAGTTTCTTGGTACGATGGTGGATTGCTTCCGCCAATGCCAGAAGAACTTCTCGATGGTGAACCATTTGGTGGGGATGATGGCGGAGCACTTTTCATCGGAACTAAAGGAAAGATGATGGTGGATTGTTATGGTGAAAGACCACGTCTATTGCCATCAAAACTAATGGCTGAAACAACTATGCCAAAAGAAACCATTGCACGTGTTCCAGAAGGGCACTACTTGCAGTGGGTAAATGCATGTATCGCTGGTCATGGTAATGCAACCACTAGTTCTCCATTTGAATATGCTGGTCCTTTCACTGAAAGTATTTTGATTGGTAACCTTGCTATTAGAAGTTGGGGACTTGAGAATTCTAAAAAGACACAAGATTCTGATGCTGATTTCCTTGGAAGAAAAAAATTATATTGGAACGCTAAGGAAATGAAAATTACAAACTTTGATGAAGCAAATCAGTTTGTAAAACGTGAGTATAGAGCAGGATGGGGAGTGTCGTTGTAATTCGTTTATAATTGTATCGTTTTATATTTCCCCCGTCCTTCATAATCATTGATGAAGTACGGGGGATTTTTTAAATAATAAACACGAAATATATTTTACGTTATTTAAATTTTAATCATCAAAATTATTTTATCAGATGAAGCCAATTGTACAAATATCACTTGACCTAACAAATATTGACGAAGCGCTTGAAACTGCAGCGATGGCCATGAGAGCTGGTGTAGATTGGCTTGAGGCTGGAACCCCTTTGATTCTTGCCGAAGGACTACATGGCGTAAAAAAACTACGCGAAGCATTTCCCGGAGTTCCGATTGTGGCTGATTTGAAAACGATGGATGGTGGATACCTTGAAGCTGAAATGATGGCAAAAGCTGGTGCTACACATGTAGTAGTGATGGCACGCGCTCATGCAGAAACAATTAAGTGTGTCGTTGCTGCAGGTCGCGACTTTGGCGCAAAAGTAATGGGCGACAACCTTGGTTGTCCGGATATGGTTGAAGCAGCTAAATGGCTTGAAGACTTAGGATGTGATTATGTTATTCATCATATTGGTTATGATGAGCGAAGAGGAATCGCAGCACAAGGCTTACGTATGCCAAGCCCGCTGGATCAATTGAAAGAAGTAGTAGATGCGGTAAAAATTCCTGTTCAAGCAGTAGGAGGCTTATCATTGGAACAAGCTATTCAATGTCCATTGTTTGGCGCTCCACTTGTAGTGCTTGGCGCTCCACTTACAATAGATGCTGATGCATTTAAAACTGCTGATGGAAATTTAGAAGCATCACTAAGATTAATATGTGAAAAAATTCACGCATATGGCGATATTGCCATGAAATAATTCGTTTATAAACTTTTGTATATGTCTATACCAAAAACGTCTCCCGGAGTAGTAAATTTTTCACAAGAAAAAGGTTCAGTAGAAATTAGAGAAATCGAAAAGCCTATCATCGGCGAAGATGATGTGTTGCTTGAAGTCATGAATGTTGGCGTGTGTGGAAGTGACCTTCATCAATGGACATCTGATCACAGTTGGACTGTAAATTATCCAGTTGTATTAGGTCATGAATTTGGCGGAATTATTGCTGAATTAGGAAGTCGAGTGTCTGGTTGGAAAGCCGGTGATCGCGTGGTAAGTGAAACAGCAGCAATCATTAATCCCGCTAGCCCTTTGTCAAGAACTGGATTATATAATCTAGATCCAGATAGAAAAGGATTTGGATATGGTGTTAATGGAGCGATGACAAAATATGTAAAGGTACCAGCTAGATGCCTGCATCATGTTCCGGATGAATTGCCATTTGAACAAGCCTGTTTAACAGAGCCTTGTTGTGTTGCCTATAATGCAGTAGTAAATAATTCACATATTAAACCAGGTGATCGTGTAATCGTTCTTGGCCCTGGTACCATAGGAATTCTTTGTGCAGCGATGGCTAAACTCTGTGGTGCTGAAGTAGCAATTGTTGGATTAGAATCAGATCTTCATCGACTTAATATAGCAAAACAGTATGGTTGCATACCAATCGTTGGTGATGCTACGGAATGGGCAATGAAGAAAGATGGACTTGGTGCTGATTTCATTATTGATGCAGCTGGCGCAAGTATTACATTAAAGATTGCTATGCAATTGGTTCGTCCAAATGGCCACATTACTAAAGTAGGATGGGGCCCTCAACCATTAGGATTTTCATTGGATCCATTGGTTCAAAAAAATGTGACACTTAAAGGAAGCTTCAGTCATAACTGGCCTATCTGGGAAAAAGTCATTGGCTTGTTAGCAAGTGGAGCACTTGATGTTAAACCTATCATAGGTGGTGTATGGCCAATTGATCAATGGCATGAAGCATTTGAAAAAATGCACAAAGGTGAAGTAGTAAAAAGTGTGCTTAAACCTTAATCGTATGAGATTAGAAAATAAGGTCATTATTATTACAGGTAGCACTACCGGAATTGGTAAAGCCATTGCTTTACGATGTGTTGCCGAAGGAGCAAAGGTTGTCATTCATGGCTTAGAAGAAGAATGGGGTAAAGAAGTTGTAAATGAATTAGGTGAAAAAAATGCAGTGTTGCATATTTCAGATTTAAGTTTAGATGGATCTCCTGAGAAACTTGTGGAAGCTGCAATCAATGCATTTGGGAAACTCGATGCCGTAGTGAATAATGCTGCTATTGTAGCCTCGTCCAATATTCAATCAACAGATAAAGCATACCTGCAACGTCTATTAAATGTAAATACCATTGCACCCTTTTTGTTAATAAAAGCAGCATTGCCCTATTTAACAACACAGCATGGTTGTGTCTTGAATATTGGCTCTGTCAATGCCTATAGCGGAGAACCTAACCTTCTAGCTTATAGTATTTCAAAAGGTGGCTTAATGACTATGACACGTAATTTGGGTGATACACTTCATCGAGAAAACGGCGTTCGTGTAAATCAAATTAATCCAGGCTGGGTGTTAACTGAAACAGAACGTGAGCGGAAAAAACAACATGGCTTGGCAGAAGATTGGTATAAAGATCTCCCCCCGGTGTATGCACCTGCTGGAAGAATTCTATGGCCAAGCGAAATTGCAGCAGCTGCCATTTATTGGTTAGCTGATGAAAGTGGTCCAATTAGTGGTCAGGTGGTCGATTTAGAACAACATCCTTTCATAGGACGTAACCCACCAAAGGACACCAGTACAATTCCAGTAAAAAAATAAAAAATAGTTTCAATGCCCAAATTAGCCGTATTCCCCAAAGCATTTATGCAAGCCTTATGTAAGGATGGAACAATGCGTGTGTCAGAATGGATTGAACTTGCTTGTAAACTAGATATCGATGGTTTAGAATGGTATGCTGGTTTTTTAGAAATGAGCGACGAATCCAATTGGCCGAAATTTAGAAAGCAAGTTGAAGATCATGGTAAAGTAATTCCCATGATGTGTTGCTCTCCAGATTTTACACATCCTGATAAATCATTTCGTGATATTGAAATTGAAAAGCAAAAGAGATGGATTGATATGACGTATGCACTAGGCGGAAGTTATTGTCGTGTGCTATCTGGACAACGTCGCCCTGAATTAACAATTGATGAAGGAGTTAAGTTGGCGGCAGATTGTATCAACGAATGTTTGCCGTATGCTCAGGAAAGAAATATTACACTCATTATCGAGAATCATTATAAAGATGATTTTTGGACATACCCAGAATTTGCACAAAAGATGGATGTCTTTTGTCAATTAGTAGATAGTATTCACCATCCTTTTTTTGGTGTAAATTATGATCCAAGCAATACGTATTTAGCTGGTGAAGATCCAATCGAATTATTGAAGCGTGTTTCGAATCGTGTAGTAACGATGCATGCAAGTGATCGTTATTTAAAAGAAGGAACAATCGAAGACTTACGAAATGAAGAAGGTGGCGCTGCTGGTTATGCAAAGCGATTGAGCCATGGGGAAATTGGAAAAGGATTAAACGATTACGATGCTATTTTTACTGAATTGAAGCGAGTAGGGTTTGATAGCTGGATCAGCATTGAAGATGGTGTTGATGGAATGGATCAATTGGAACGTAGTGTTAACTTCCTTCGCAAAAAAATTCCAGTATACTGGCCTTAGTATTCTAATATTTAATACATGACTGCAACATCATTGGTTTCTTCTCAGTGCATGCTTGGAGAAAGTCCAACTTGGCATCACCGAAAACTATGCTGCTTTTGGGTAGACATCACTGGTCATGTTTTATATTCATTCCATTGGATTACAAAAGAAACTCGGCAATGGAAATTCAATGAAGATATTTCATTGATTGTAGAATCAACTGGCGATCATTTGTTGATTGCACTGAAAACAACAATTGTAAAATTTGACACGGAAACAGGTAAGATAGAATCCTTATTTGATTTAGAACCTACCATCAAAAACCATCGTTGTAATGATGGAGGTTGTGATGTGAAAGGTAGACTTTGGGTTGGTAGCACACACGAAGATCATGATTTCGAAAGGGGAGTTTTATATGCAGTGGAACTAGGATCATCGCCAATTCCTAAAATAAAAAATGTCACCATCTCTAATGGTTTAGTATGGTCCTTGGATAATTCAAGAATGTATTTTATTGATAGTCCAACACAAGAAATCAGATCTTACGTATTCAATCAAGAATCTGGTGAAATTGTTTTTGAAAAAGTCGCTGTCAAAATTCCTATCGAAATGGGAACGCCCGATGGGATGACTATTGATGCAGAGGGTATGCTATGGGTTGCTCATTGGGGTGGATATGGAGTATATAGATGGAACCCTAATACGGGTGATTTGATCTCAAAGATTTATGTTCCCGCCCCTCATGTAACTTCATGTGCTTTTGCTGGTGAGGATTTGGGCTCCTTAATCATTACTACTGCACAAAAGAATATGACGCCAGAGCAGTTGAAAGAATATCCGCAAAGTGGTAATTTGTTCAACGTTTCGACCGGAATTGCTGGCGTTAAGGGCCATCAATGTACATTCTAGGTTGTTTATTTCCCTTCGGTTTGTTTAATCTGACCTGCCTTTTATTCTACAAATAATTCAACTAAATTTTATTTTACGAAAAGGTTTTATTTTTTTGGTAATTAATAGATTACCAATTATTTTTATTTGATTTTATTTAACGATTTAATAACGAATAATTGTTTGACCATGAGTAACCTTTTCTGCAGGGCGCTCTCTGTACGGCCCTTTTTCCTCCTTTTTTTGATGTTAAGCCTTGTTGCTTCCATTCAAACCACCCAAGCGAAAACACTTGGCTTTTATCACGTTGCGGAAGTTTCCGGAAAAGTGGTAGATGAAAAGGGTGATGGAATTGCAAACATTTCGGTAACCGTTCAAGGTACCAACAGAGTTAAGCTTACCAAAGCTGACGGATCATTCTCTATCAACGCTGCTGATGGAGAGACATTGGTTTTTTCGAGTGTAGGGTATAAAACTGCATCTGCTGTGGTTAAGGGTAATAGCCCAATTGTTATTACACTTACCGTAACATCGGCGGCTCTAGCTGATGTAGTAGTTGTAGGTTACGCTACTCAAAAGAAAGTAACTGTAACTGGTGCCGTTAGTGCATTAAAAGGTGAAAACTTGATTAAGTCGCCAGCGGTTGACTTGTCAAACTCACTTGCAGGTAGATTACCTGGTCTTGTAGTAATACAAGAAAGTGGTGAACCTGGTTATGATGGTGCTAGTATTTCAATTCGTGGTACAAACACGCTTGGGAATAGCAGTCCATTGATTGTAATTGATGGAGTTCCAGATCGTGACGGTGGCCTTGGTCGCTTGAACCCACGTGATGTAGAATCTATCTCTGTTTTGAAAGATGCCTCTGCTGCGATTTATGGAGCAAGAGCTGCGAATGGTGCCATATTGGTTACTACCAAAAAAGGCGCTAGCGGAAAGCCAAAAGTTACATACGATATGAACATAGGTTCAACTCAACCTGCACGTGTTCCTAAAATGGCAAATGCTGTAGAGTATGCTAACATCATGAATGAAATTCCTTTTTATAAAATAGTTCCTGCTGATGAATGGTCTGCTGCATGGTCTGCCATCAAGAGCACGGGTACTTATGACTCACCAACTCCGGACATCAAAACAATGAACGCACAGTTCAGTCCAAGTGATGTTCAGAAATATACTGATGGAACTGATCCTTGGGGTCATCCAAATACAGATTGGTTTGGTGATGCATTCAAGCCATGGTCTGGTCAATCACGCCACAACATTCAAATCAGTGGTGGTAATGAAAATATTAGGTATTTCTCTTCAATCGGACTTGTAAACCAAGATGCGTATTATCAACATTCTGCAACTAACTACAAGCAATACAATTTCAGAACAAACCTAAATGCTAAAGTAAACAGTTATATCACTACGAACTTAGGCATCATGGCAAGAAGGGAAGCACGTAGGTATCCTACTGAAAGTGCTGGTTCTATCTTCCGTATGTTAATGAGAGGTCGTCCAACTGAACCTGAGGTTTGGCCTAATGGTAAGCCTGGTCCAGATATTGAAAACGGACAAAACCCTTATGTAATTACTACAAATGCTACTGGTTATAATGATAATCCAACCGACTATGTGCAAGCAAATGGTTCAGTGGATATCACTAACCCATGGATTGAAGGATTGAAATTGTCTCTATCTGCCTCAGTAGATAAAAACAGTCAGACTTCTAAAACATGGCAGACTCCATGGCAGTTATATACTTGGGACAAAGTAACATATGAAGCTGATGGCGTTACACCAAAACTTGTTGGTGCATACCGTTCAAGTTTCTCTGACCCAAGACTTACACAAGCTTATAGTTCTACATTAAATACAAATGCTTCTGCATTACTTACCTATGAGCATCGTTTTGGAACTGACCACAACTTAAGCTTGTTAGCAGGTGCAACAAAAGAAAAATTCAGTGGGGATAATTTCTTCGCATTCCGCAGAAATTACATTTCACCAGCAGTTGACCAAATGTTTGCGGGAGGTTCTCTTTCTCAAAACACAGGTGGTAGTGCATACAACAGAGCTCGTTTAGGTTATTATGGACGTGCTCAGTATAGCTACAAAGAGAAATACTTAGCGGAACTTATTTGGAGATACGATGGTTCATACATCTTCCCTCAAGTAAAACGTTTTGGTTTCTTCCCTGGTCTATTGTTAGGTTGGAACGTTACCAACGAAAAGTTCTTCAAAGTTGATTTCATCAACTACTTAAAAGTAAGAGCGTCTTACGGACAAATGGGTAATGACCAAGTTTTCTATAACGGAAGACTTCAAGAGTATGCTTACTTAGCTACATATGGTTTTGGCTCATATCCAATCAACAACCAAGTGGTTACTTCTCTTTATGAAACAGTATTGGCTAACCCAAGTTTCACATGGGAAAGAGCAAACAACTACAACGCAGGTATCGACGCAACGTTGTTTAACAACCACGTTGATGTAACCCTCGAATACTTTATGAATAAAAGGGACCAAATCTTGATTCAGAAAACTGGTTCTACGCCAGCTTCATCTGGTATCAACTCTCTACTTCCTCCAGTAAATGCTGGTAAAGTAAACAACAGAGGATTTGAATTTAGTGTTGCTTACAATGCAAAAATCACCAAAGATCTTCAATTGAAAGCTGGTATTAACGGTGGTTATGCAAAAAACAAAGTTGTCTTCATGGATGAAATTCCTGGAGCACCTGATTATCAAAGAATGGAAGGCAAGCCAATTGGAGCATATTTGGTTTACAAATCTGCCGGTGTGTTTAAAGACCAAGCCGATATCGATGCTACAACTATCGATTACAGCGGTGTAACTAGCAATCTATTGCCTGGTGATATGAAATTTGAAGATGTAGACGGTAATGGTAAAATTAATGCTGATGACCGTGTTAGGCTTGATAAAAACTCAACTCCAACTTTCAACTTTGGTGCTAACCTCGAATTAAAGTATAAAAACTTTGATTTTAGTGTATTGTTCCAAGGGGCCAAAGGAGCTGCTATACGTATTCAAACAGAATCTGGAGACATTGGAAACTACTTGAAGTATTTCTATGACAACAGATGGTCTGTAGATCATCCAAGCAGTGTTCACCCAAGACTTGCTAGCCGTGGCGATACCTACTTTACAGGTGGTAACTATGGTTTCAATACCTACTATCTATTTAGCAAAGATTATATCCGTTTGAAAAACCTTGAAATCGGTTACACACTTTCTCCTAAAGTGTTGAGCAAGATCAAAGTAAGCGGATTAAGATTATTTGTGAATGGATTGAACCTTTTGACTGTTGATAAGGTTAAAGTATTTGACCCTGAAGCAACAGCTGAAAGTGGAGTTTATTACCCACAACCTAGGGTTATCAACGGTGGTTTAACATTAACTTTTTAAAGTATGAAATTTATGAGAAAGCTAAAATTTTTAATCGCAATCTGTTCAGTTATCTCTGTATTTGCCGTTTCGTGCAAACAGGATTTCTTGAATACAAAACCATTGGATAAGATATCCAGTGAGGCAACATGGGGCGATGGTGCCTTGGCTGAAGCCTTTATCTACAACGTATACTCATTCTTGGGTTATGGTGGATTCGAAGAGCAAGCGCTAGCTGCTTACACCGATGAAGCTATGTTTACCCACGCTGGTAGGAATATCAACACCTTCACAGAAGGTTCTGAAACACCTTCAAACGTTGGATGGATAAGTGATACCTACGGATGGGATAGAATGTATCTTGCTATACGCCAAGCAAACATTGCTATCGATAGACTTCCAACAGCAACATTTACTGATACCGATAAAAGAGATAGACTTCTTGGAGAAGCTTACTTCTTGAGAGCATATTACTATCAACAATTGGTTAGATTCTATGGTGGTGTTCCACTCATTGAAAAGCCTTATGGTTTAAATGAGGATTATACCCTTGCTAGAAGTTCTTACGCTGATTGTATAAGCTTTATTGTATCTGATCTTGATAAGGCTTCTCAATTATTGGATGGTAAGCCTACAACTCCAGGTCGTACAACTCGATTGGCTGCTATGGCGTTGAAATCTAGAGTATTATTATATGCTGCAAGTGATTTGCATGATGGCCCTACAGCAACTGCAAATTCAGCTACACTAGCTAGCTACGCTAATCTTGACTTGATCGCCTATACTTCAGGTGATAGGGCTTCTAGATGGGCTGCGGCTAAGGCTGCTGCTAAAGCGGTATTGGATGAAGGTTCTGGTTATAAATTAGATCTTTCTGCTCCAGTATCTGCTGAAGAAGGAACTCATAACTACGTTTCTATTGCAATGGGTGGACAAAGTGCAATCGGAGATGCAGCTGCCGCTGTTGAACTCATATTCCAAAGAACACACACTGCTCTTTATACACAAGAAGACGGATGGCCTCTTGGTGGTATCCACTATGGTATCAACAACGGTCCAAACGGTTACCATAACTGGGCTGGAAACACTCCAATTCAGCAATTGGTTGATGATTATGAAATGATGGATGGTAGCAAATTTGATTGGAACAATCCTGACCAAGCTGCTCACCCATATACTAATCGTGACCCACGTTTTGATGCAACTATACTTCATGATGGTTCTGCTTGGAAGCCAAGACCAGCTGACGTTGTAGGTCTTGATCAAGTTAACGAGCTACAAACAGGATATTATGATGATGGAAAGGGTGGACAGTTAAATGGGGTGGATACACGTGAATCTCCAATTGAAAACTGGAATGGTAGCCGTACTCACTACTACACAAGAAAGTTCATAGATGCTAACCCTGCACTTACAGATAACACTTCAAGTGCACAGGTTATTCCTTGGCCCTTCATCAGGTACACTGAAATAGTTCTTAACTATGTTGAAACATGTATCGCAACAGGAGCTGAAGCAGAAGCAAAAGCTTGGTTAAATAAAATCAGGTTCCGTGCTGGTATGCCTGCAATCACTGAGTCTGGTGCCGATTTACTAAAGCGTTATCAAAATGAGCGCCGAATTGAATTGGTATACGAAGAACATCGTTATCATGATGCAAGGAGATGGATGATAGCCGAAGAAACACTTGGACGCGGAATTAAAGTAATTCGTGTTGAAGCTAAGTTGAAAGCTGGAAAATCTGCCCTTGTTCCTTACAGACATGACGAAACTGTTTACGACTATACATATACTGTAGCAAGTAACACAGACAACGAAACTCGAACGTGGAAAGATAAAATGTATTATCGTCCAATCAGCAGGGATGAGATCAAGCGTAACGATAAGCTTGTTCAAAATCCTGGGCAAGAATAGTTAATGAATTAAATTTTGTAGTCACTTACAATTAAGCTACCTTTTTATGGCGGTTTAATTGTAAGTGACTTTTTTTATATGAAATCCTGTAGAAGCATATTGTTCTGTGGTTGTCTTTTGGTGATTGTGATGTCTGCTTGTAAGCAAGGATCTTCATCAGAAGAATATACTGGTCCTACTGTATTCACCCTTCTCGCTCCGGATACTACCGGAGTTGTTTTTCAAAACACACTAACAGAAGGCCTCAATACAAATATCCTCATGTATGAGTACTTCTATAATGGAGGAGGGATAGCTTCAGGTGATTTTAATGGAGATGGATTACAAGATTTGTATTTCACCTCAAACATGAGTGATAATGCCTTTTACCTCAATCTAGGTCACCTCAAATTCAAAGACATAACATCTGTTAGTGGTGCTAGCGGAAGAGCGGGCCCTTGGAAGACAGGTGTTAATGCAGTAGATATAAATAGCGATGGTAAATTGGATATCTATCTCTGCTATTCAGGCGCAATGCCCGCAGAAAAGCGAAAAAATCAACTCTTTATAAACCTTGGAAATAACAGCGAAGGGGTGCCTACTTTTTCTGAACAAGCTGAATCGTATGGATTAGCTAGCACTGGCTTCAGTAATCAATCCTACTTTTTCGATTATGATAGAGATGGCGATCTAGACATGCTTCTTCTGAATCATAACCCCAAAAATCTTCCGTTCTTAAATGAACAAAGTACAGCAGATTTATTTAACATCGACAACCCCGATAAAGGCTTGCGTTTGTTTAAACAAACCAATCAAAAGTTTGAAGATGTAACTACTAACTCGGGTATCAATGGCTCGGAATTAAGCTATGGACTTGGATTAGGAATATCAGATATCAACGGTGATGAATGGCCAGATTTCTATGTGTCAAATGATTATTCAGTACCTGACTATCTCTACATAAATGATAAGCGCGGTGGATTTGTCAATCGACTTTCTACTAGCATTGGTCACACGAGTCAATTCTCCATGGGAAATGATGTTGCCGACATCAACAACGATAACCTGGCTGATATATTTACATTGGATATGCTGCCAGAGGATAATAAAAGACAGAAGTTATTGATGGCTCCAGACAATTACGAAAAATTCGACCTCAATGTGCGTAGTGGTTTTTATTATCAGTATATGCGCAACATGCTGCAGTTAAATAATGGAAATGGAACATTCAGTGAGGTTGGACAACAAAAAGGAATATCCAACACAGACTGGAGTTGGTCTGCCTTGTTTGGAGATTATGATAATGATGGATGGAAAGACCTATTCGTTTCGAATGGATACTTCAGAGATTACACTAACCAAGATTTCATTTTTTACATGAATGAATTCACAAAAGAGCGTGGTCGATTAAATAGGGAAGATGTAATGGAAATTATAAAAGAAATGCCATCATCTGATGTGCGCAATTACATATTCCAGAATCAACAAGGAAATCATTTTGATAAAAAAAATAACCTCTGGGGTATAAAAGAAAGTTCAAGCAGCAATGGCGCTGTGTATACAGACTTAGATAATGATGGTGATTTAGATTTAGTAGTAAATAATATTAATCAAGCGGCATTCGTTTACCGAAACGATTCAAGAAGTCAAAATAAAAATAACTTTTTAGAAATTAGGCTTGATGGACTTTCGGGTAATGTTCAAGGGATAGGAGCAAAGCTGATTGTGTACAGTGGTAAAAATCAACAATCCATTGAACAATATCCAGCAAGAGGCTATCTTTCATCGGTAAGTGCTGCAATTCATTTTGGACTTGGTGCATCAGCTCAAGCTGATTCACTTACTATTCGGTGGAATAGTGGTAAAGTTCAACGCTTGTATAATGTAAAGGCAAATCAAGTAGTAACGCTTCATGAAAAAGATGCCAAAGATAAATCAAGGAGTACCCCTTCAATCCAACCTTGGTTTAACGAATTGGACCCCATCATCGACTTTGTAGATTCTTCAGCAAAGGTGAACGACTTTAATAGACAACAATTGTTGATCAGTGCGTTCTCATTTTCAGGTCCCTGTATGACGAAGACCGATATGAATG
>CANGBH010000021.1 GCA_947451935.1 Chitinophagaceae bacterium | reverse complement strand
GGGTCTACTGCTTGGCGTTTGCAAGGAAGTGTAAAGCGGGGTGGTAATGCCAGAACACCAGACTATTGGATGAAGAATTCAGGTGTGGAAGAATTTAACATGTCTGCCACGGCAGGTTGGAGAAAAGAAAAAAAAGGAGCAGAGTTTTTCTATAGTGTTTTCAATTCTAAAATCGGAATATTCACTGGTTCTCATTTAGGAAATCTCACTGATCTTGAAAATGTTATTCAAGCAAAACAGCCTCCTGAATATATTCGTGATGCAGATTTTAGTTATTTAATAGAACGTCCATATCAATCTGTTCAGCACCATCTTTTAAAGTTGAAGTTTTATACGGAAGAGAAAAATAAAAGTAGACTTAGTTTAACGATGTCTTCCCAGCTTAATATTCGAAAAGAATATGATGTGACGCGCAGCAGTGCAACCATAACACCTCAATTGCAAATGAATTTGTTGACCAATATGGCTGATTTGGTTTGGGAACATTTTAGCAATCAGAAAATTAAAGGTTCAATAGGTGTGAATGCTATGCATCAGGCAAATTTTATCAATTATCGTTATTTTATTCCACGTTATCAATCAATAGATATTGGACTTTGGGCTGCTGAAAAATACCAATTTAATCAGTGGCAATTTGAATTGGGTTTACGTTACGACAGAAAGAATCGTTTTTCCATAAAGGATAATGACGCTTCACCAAATGATGTGCTGATGGGTAATGTGCTTGTTCCTGGCCAACCCTATGGGAATAGATTGTTTTCTGGAATTGCTGGCACAGGTGTTGCGGCATATAGATTCAATGAATACCTTAGGGTGTCATTTACCACTTCTACAGCATGGCGCTCTCCCCAGGTCAATGAATTGTTCAGTAATGGGCTGCATCATGGTGCAGCTCGTATAGAAAAAGGTGATCCATCGTTAAAGGTAGAGAGAGCATTCTCAAACATGGCTTCTATATTGTTTAATAAAAATAAGTTTGAAGCGGATTTCGGTATTTATAATAAAGTGATCGATGGGTTCATTTATTTGCAACCGATATATCCTCCTTTGCTAACCATAAGAGGTGCGTTTCCTGCCTTTAATTATGCCCAAACCAATGCCATCTTATCTGGAGCAGATTTTAGTTTTGCTTATTTGATAGGAAATCATGTGAAGTCTCATGTGAAAGGGTCATTGCTTCGTGCGTATGATCAGCATGCAAAAACATGGTTGATTCAGATGCCTGCAGATCGATATGAATTGCAATTGGAATATATTTTTCCTGATGGTAAAAAATTAAAACAGTCCTCTGTTCAAGTGGCCTTTCAGCATGTAACTGAGCAAACCCGAATTCCAGCTACCGGAAACATAGAAGTGAAATTATCGGATGGATCAATAAAAATGGCGTCTGATTATATGTCACCACCCTCTGCTTATTCTTTGATTAATCTGGATGCAAATTCAGATGTTGTTTTTAAAAAGCGGACTATTAATGTTGTTCTTTCAGTGAATAATCTATTGAATACTTCGTATCGTGATTACATGAATGCATTCAGGTATTTTTCATTGGATAGAGGAAGAAATATTTCCCTTAAAGTTAAAATCCCTTTTTAAAAATTCGACATGAAATACACCATGTTACTTTTTTTAATGCTCCTTTTTTCAGGGATTTCGTGTATAAAAAATCCAGTGGATCCCAATGAAGGAGAATTGATTACTACTGTTCGGGTTAAGTTGACTGAAACAATTTCTGGTGATGAGCATGTGTTTGAATTCAATGACCCTGATGGTGAAGGGGGTAATGTTCCTCTACGTTTTGATGAAATCGTATTATCTCCAAATACAATTTACCAATGTGAGTTGGAGTTGTTGAATGAGAGTACCACTCCTATAACCAATGTATCAGCAGAAATTTCTGATGAATCTGCTGATCATCAATTTTATTTTCAATCTACCCTAAATGGGTTGGTTATTCGGGATCTTGACCTTGATCAAGCGCAACTTCCATTTGGACTTCATTCAACATGGACCACTCAGTCTCAAGGGAAGGGGAACGTAGTAATTACGTTAAAGCATAAACCTGGATACAAGAAAGCGAATGATTTTGTAACTGTTGGTGATACAGACTTAGCCTTGGATTTCAAGGTCAGTATTCAATAATAATTTCTTTATTAGCTTTGTAGTACTATGGAAATTTCAATTACTACTCCAGCATTACTTTTTCCTGCAATTAGTTTGTTGCTGTTGGCCTATACCAACCGGTTTTTGGCTATTACTAGTTTAGTTAGAAAGTTGTTCGATGATTATAATCGGGTTCAAAACAAAGCTAACCTCATACTTCAGATAAAAAGTTTACGAAAGCGATTGAACTATATCCGAATGATGCAGGGCGCTGGCGTATTCAGTTTTTTACTCTGTGTAATCTGCATGTATTGTATTTATAATGCATGGACAGAGTTAGCAAATTTTTTATTTGCTGTTAGCTTAATGTCATTATTGGTTTCATTGATTTTTTCTTTGATTGAAATTTTCCAGAGTACATCTGCGCTTAAGGTGCTCTTAAGTGAGGTGGAAGAATTATCTGCACATAGTGTGCTAGATCGAGTGCTTCATTTTAAAGAGGAAGAGGATGATGTCAAAAGCGAACTTTGATTCGCTATTAAGACTTCTTTCGTTCACCGATTTGTTGCCTCCACATGGCATAGTAAAGTCCTTTTTCATCCAGTAGTTGATTGTGTGATCCCGTTTCAACGATTTCGCCTTTCTCAAGTACATATATTTTATCAGCATGCATGATGGTGGAAAGTCTATGCGCAATCAATAGGGTTATTTGTTCCCTTCTAGAAGAGATTTCTCTAATGGTATCTGTTATTTCTTCTTCTGTTATGGAATCAAGTGCTGATGTGGCCTCATCAAATAAGAGTACGCGCGGACTTCTTAATAATGCTCTTGCAATGGATATCCGTTGCTTTTCTCCCCCTGACAGTTTCAAGCCACCTTCTCCAATAACGGTATTGAGTCCTTGGTCTGCTCTGTTTAATAAATTAAAGCAGGAAGATTTATTCAACGCATCGTTTAGCTCACTGTCAGTTGCAGTGGGGTTAACGAATAATAAATTTTCTTTTATAGTTCCCGAAAACAATTGTGTGTCTTGGGTTACAAATCCAATTTGTTTTCTGAGGTCTTCAAAGTTTATTTCATTTTCATCAAGACCATTGTATAAAATATTTCCTTCTTGTGGTCTATATAGCCCAACTAATAATTTCATTAAGGTTGTTTTCCCAGAACCTGATGGCCCAACAAAGGCAATTGTTTCACCTCTTGAAACACTAAAGTTGATATTGTCTATTGCTTTCTGCTTTGCAGTGATGTGTTGAAAACCAACTTTATTGAATTGTAGGGTTTCAATATCTCCTAGTGGCACAGGATTATCGGGTGCTTTCTCTGGTTCTTTTTCCATTAACCTATGGTAGTTACCAATTGAGGCTTCTGCCTCACGATACGAAAGAATAATATTTCCGATCTCCTGAAGTGGGCCAAAGATAAAGAAGGAAAAAAATTGCATCGTAACCATTTCATGCGGTTGCATCTTGTCTTTAAAAATCAACCACATCAAAAGAAATAGAATTACTTGCCTCAAAGTGTTTACCATGGTTCCTTGCAAAAAGCTAATGCTTCTGATTCGTTTAACCTTGGTGAGTTCTAAGGTTAAAATCTTGTATGTGTCTGCATTCAGTCGTTTCACCTCTTGTTGGGTTAATCCAAGGCTTTTAACCAATTCAATGTTGCGCAAACTTTCAGTGGTAGTGCCTGCAAGCGAGGTGGTTTGACTAACGATAGATTTTTGAATGCTTTTTAATTTCTTACTCAATACATTGGTAATAAGAGAAAGAAATAAAATTCCACCCACATAGGCAATAGGAACCGACCAGTGTATGTATAGTGAAGCATAAATGAATACAAATGTGATGCCAACTAAAATGGCGAAAAGCGCATTAAGAAAATAATTGATGAATTTTTCTGTATCGGTCCTAACCTTAGTTAAGATACTCAAGGTTTCTCCACTGCGTTGATCCTCGAACTCTTGATAAGGGAGCTTCATCGCATGTTGCAATCCTTCTGTAAAAATGCGTGCTCCAAATTTTTGTATGACAACGTTTGCAAAGTAGTCTTGAAAGTTTTTAGCAATTCTACTCATCATTGCTGTTCCCATAGATAGGCAAAGCAATACAACAACTGCTTTTAGAAAGTCACTCCATAAAGAGGGTTTTCCTGCCTCTTGGAGATTATTAGTGTCTTGAGCAAGTTTTATAATCTTCCCAAAGATAATCGGGTCTATAAGTGAAAAGACGGTATTGATAGAGGCTAGTACCATCGTAAGGATAACTAGCCATTTATATGGCTTAAGGTAGCTAATGAGGATTTTCATATAGCAAGATTACGTCAAATATTATGCCAATGTTTAAACGTTGACCGATTTGACTAATTTTTTCTGAAGGTCCAGGTGATCATTTCTTTCCAGGTTACTTTTTTCCCGTACATCAATATGCCTGTTCTGTATATCTTGCCAGCAAGCCATGTGGTTAGCATGAATCCTCCAATAAGGCTTAGCATAGAGGCAGCTAGTTGCCAATAGGGTACTGTACCTGGGACGCCAAAAGGAATTCGACCCATCATGATAATTGGTGATGTGAATGGAATGATGCTAGTCCATACAGCCATATTGCTTCCGGGATTACTTAGGACACTATTTAATATTACAAACGAAAAGATAATAGGCATGGTTATTGGGAGCATTAGCGCCTGTGCTTCTTGAGGGTCTTCATTGATTACACTTCCAATAGCAGCAAATAGGGAAGCATAAAACAAGTATCCTCCAAGAAAATAAAAAAGGAAACATCCAATAACCATGAACCAATTTACACCATCGATGAAGTCTGCTTTGGCTTGCAATATTTTAATGGCCATCGGATTGCCGGTAGCCGTATTGAGTACATCCTGACCTTGCTGTGCGTGTTGAAACTGTTGGTATGTTTCTGCAGGAATGAATATAGACAGAGAGCTAGATAGCACCGCCATAAGCAGTATCCATAATAATAGTTGAGTAAGGCCTACTCCGGCAATACCAATTATCTTGCCTAGCATCAATTCAAAAGGTTTGCAGGATGAAACAATCACTTCAGCAATACGGTTTGTTTTTTCTTCAGCAACACCGCGCATCACCATCGCACCGAAAATAAACATGGTCATGTAGATAAGGAATCCACTGCCAAATCCAATGGCGTAGGCTATTCCCGTGTTTGCTTCTTTTGATTTTCCTTTACCATCTTCCACCATGTTGGTCAGCGTCACGTTGTCTTCTGATGCATTTGAGATCGAATCGAGTGTTGATTTATTAATTCCACTTTCCTGAAGCATATTATTTTCAACGGCTTTGTTGAGTTGTCTTTCAATATATTTTGTTGCTTCAAAGCCGATCTGTTTTTCAGAATGCAGATTGCTCACTAAAGTTCCATTTACAACGCTTGTATAGAGAATAGCATCAATCTTCTTTGCTTTATAATTTAGGCTATCAATATTTTCGGCAAAAGAGAATGTGACATTTCCTGAGTCACTTTTTAAATTGGATTTTAAGAAGCCAGGGTCATTTGCAACGGCTACTGTTAGTTGTTCTTTTGAACTAGTAGCGAAGTATACTGAACCCGCAATGAACAGAATGAATACAACAGGAATTAAGAAAGTAGTAAGGATGAATCGTTTATTGCTAACCCTGGTTGTATATTCTCTTTTTATAATGAGGCCGACCTTATGCATAAATAAAATTTTGACGGATGTTATGGTTGAAATTGCCTTGCTTCTGGACTACCCTGTACCAGTTTTATGAAAATATCATTGATGGTGGGTAGAATTTCATTAAAGGAATGGATGTTTAATCCTTTGTGAATGAAGTAACTGATGATATCATTGTTTGAAAAATCTGCATTCTTTCGAATGGTTACACTTTTTTCTTTCGCGTTGATAACATCAAAAAGGTGAATGGCCGTATGTTCTGGCAATATTTTTTGGTCAAATTCAACCTCGAAAATATTTTCTTTAAAATCCTGTTTGATATTCTCAACAGTGCCGTCAAGAATTTTTTCTCCTTTGTTGACTAAGATGATATGGTCGCAAATTTCTTCGACTTGTTCCATGCGGTGAGTACTGAAGATGATAGTTGCCCCTTCATGTGCGAGTCTAAATATTTCATCTTTAATGAGGTTGGCATTCACGGGGTCTAGTCCACTAAATGGCTCATCTAAAATGATGAGTTTGGGATTGTGTACAACTGTTGTAACGAATTGTAGTTTTTGGCTCATCCCCTTGCTCAGGTCTTCTACTTTTTTATTCCACCAAGATTCCATTTGAAACTTGATGAACCAATTCTTGGTATTTTCCAGTGCCTCTTTTTTTGATAAGCCTTTCAATTGGGCTAAGTAGAGCACTTGCTCGCCTATTTTCATTTTTTTATATAGCCCTCTTTCCTCAGGCATATAGCCAATCAACGGATTATCGTGTAGTGGATCAAATTTTTTCCCGTTAAGGGTAATGGTTCCTTCATCTGGGAAAAATATGCCCGTAATCATCCGAAGAAGTGTGGTTTTACCGGCTCCATTGGGGCCTAGTAATCCGAAGACGGAGCCTTTGTTTATAGAGAAGCTTATGTTCTCTACAGCTTTTTGTCCAGCAAAATATTTCTTAAGCGATGTAACTTCTATAATGGGTTCCATAATTGTGATTGCAGATGAAAAATTACGGGTAAAAGTTGTACGTAGATGAAAATAATGATGAATGGCGAAGTTAAATAGTTGATTTACGTTTCACTTAATTTCATTGCAACGGCTTGTCCATCCATGGCCGCACTCACAATTCCTCCTGCATAACCTGCTCCTTCTGCACATGGAAATAAATTTGTGATTTGGGGGTGTCTTAGTGTTTCTGAGTCTCTTGGTATTTTAATGGGGGATGAAGTGCGGCTTTCTGGAGCAACAATAATCGCTTCTTCTGTAAAATAGCCTCGCATTTTTTTCCCAAAGGCTTTCAGCGCTTGCTGCAATGATTCATATATAAATGATGGCAACACTTCATCTAGCTTTACTGAGTTTACGCCCCGGAGGTAAGAGTTTTCGGGGAGTGTGGTGGAGTGTTTTTTGTTTACAAAATCCGTCATGCGTTGAGCAGGCGCAATAAATAATCCACCTCCAGCTTGGTAGGCTTTGCGTTCAATTGATTCTTGTAAGTCGTGTAAGCTAAATGGGTTTGGTTCATTCTTTTTGGAATGGATCTTGCCTATCTCATGATTGCTTCCTAAATGATGTAGTTCAGCATCATTCAAATTAATCTGTACTACCATCCCAGAGTTTGCGTATGGATTATTTCGTTTTGAGGGGCTCCATCCATTGACTACCAATTCTTGTTGAGAAGTGGATGCGGTGGCAATGATACCCCCAGGGCACATGCAAAATGAAAAAACTCCTCTGTTATTTACTTGCTCAACCAATTGATATGAAGCTGGCGGAAGAAATTCATTTCTTGGTTGGTTGGTTGGGCAATGGTACTGGATAGTATCGATTAAAGATTGTGAGTGTTCAATTCTCACCCCCAAAGCAAAAGGCTTTGATTCTATCAAGATATCTTTTCTATATAATAGTTGATAGATGTCCTTCGCAGAGTGTCCTGTAGCGAGTATCAGGTCATCAGCATCCCACTTGTTTCCGGATTGACATACTACTGTTGAAATTCGTTTGTTTTTGATTTCTAGATCTGTGACGCGTTCGTTGAAGTGGACTTCTCCTCCAGAAGTGATGATCTGCTCACGCATCTGTTGAATGATCTTCGGGAGTTTATTTGTTCCAATATGAGGGTGGGCGGTGTAAAGGATATTTTCATCAGCACCAAAGTGAACTAGCAATTGTAGGATTTCGACTACATTCCCCCTTTTGCTACTTCTAGTGTATAGTTTGCCGTCGCTATAAGTGCCTGCACCTCCCTCACCAAAGCAGTAGTTACTGTCTTCATTTAAAATCCCTTCTTTGTTCAAGACAGCTAGGTCCCTTCTTCTGTCTCGAACATCTTTCCCTCTTTCTAAGATGATTGGTTTAATGCCTCGTTCAATGAGTTTTAGTGCTGCAAATAGTCCGGCTGGACCGGCCCCAACAATAATTGTTTTTTTTTGTGCCTGGTGAACGTCTTGAAAATGAAATTCAGCTTTGGGTATAGTATAAAAAGGTTCATCTATGAAGGCATTGACCTTCATGTTGATTAATACAGTACTTTTTCTAGCGTCTATTGATTTTTTTAAGCAGTGGAAACCGGTAACCGCTGTTGTTTTTTTGCCAAGGTATTCCGCTATGGCCAATGAAATCGCAGCAGGGTTCGAGGCATCTTTCGGAGAAAGTTGCAAATTGATCTCTTGCTGCATAGACGTTGGAATTTTGGCTTAAAAAGGCAAGTCGTCTGCAACGCCATGTTGGCTTTCAGGATCAGGAGAGAATGCTGGGGGAGCTTCTATGCCACCACCTGTGCCCATGGCAATATTTTCAATTCTCCATGCATCAAGGTTAGTGATATAATTGGTTTGTCCGTTTTTATCCCACTTGCTTCCTTTGATATTGAAGTGAACTTTTATGGTGTCGCCTATATTGAATCGGTCGATTATGGTTGTTCTGTCTTGGACAGACTGAAACTTTACAAAGTTGGTAATGGTGCGTCCATTGATATCTTCATTTGTTTCAACAACAAATTCACGTGTTTTGAATGTGGCACTGCGTTGGATGGTTTCAAATTTAGCAACCAATTTTCCAGTAAGATCGAATCCCATAGCTTGATGTATTTGAACGAAGGTATCAATAAATTCAAGAGTTAAAAAAAATCCTTCTCTACAAAATTAGGTGGCAGTTCTAGGTTATTGCCATAATCAAAATGGTCTAAACGGGTTAGGCAGGAGTTCTATTTGACAAGCCTGTTTTAGCTGATTGCTAGTGATTAGCTAGTTTGATTAACTAATTTTATTGAAAAAAATAAAAAATGCTAAACTTTTTTTCTGATTTTGCTGAGATTTTTCGTGAAAATCCGGCTTGGTTTGACGATTTTTTCAGTGAACAGTGCCCCCCAAAAAAAATCTAGAATAAAAAATTTTTTTATTTGTTAACAGACGATATATTCGCCGTCTGACTTATTTAATCGGCTTGTTTTTTAGCTACACAAAAAAAAGAGTTTTTTAGATAAGATTTAAAGGGTAGAGAAGAAATAATAGTTTATATTTAGAGGATATTGAAGAGATTGCTTTCGGGATTATTTCAACTTTCATTTTCTTTAAGATCAGCCCCCAATTTTTAAAAACCAAAACAACTGCATAAGTACTAATGGAGAGAGCATTTGAAAAAGTTTGGAGCAATTGTTTGTCTATCATCAAAGACATTGTAGAGTGGCAACACTTTAAAACTTGGTTCGAGCCGATTCAGCCAGTTGCTATAAAAGATAACGTGCTTACCATTCAAGTGCCGAGTCAGTTTTTTTACGAATACATTGAAGAGCATTACATCAATCTTCTTTCCAAAACATTAAAGCGCGAATTAGGTAAAGAAGCAAGGCTTGAATACAGAATCATGGTGGATAGTGGAAATGGGAAGAACAAGCCACTCACTATGGATGTTAGTGGTCAGTCGTTCAAAACATTTTCAAATAATGAAATGGATTTCCCATTGGTTATAAGCAACCAAGTAAAGAATCCGTTTGTGATACCTGGACTTAAGAAGATGCAAATCGATTCGCAATTGAATCCGATTTATACATTTGAGGCATTTGTTGAGGGTGATTGCAATAGGGTTGCTCGTCGTGCGGGTAAAACAGTTGCTGAAAAGCCTGGTGCTACATCATTTAATCCGTTAGTGGTTTATGGCGGAGTTGGATTGGGTAAGTCACATCTTGCTCAAGCGATTGGGAATGAGGTGAAGCGATTACATCCGAATAAGGTGGTCTTATATGTGAGTTCAGAAAAATTCATTAATCAGTTCCAGGATCATAGCAGGAATAATGCCATCAATGATTTTATACATTTCTATCAATTGATTGATGTATTGATTCTTGATGATGTTCAGTTTTTCAATAGGGCTGAAAAAACGCAGGATGCATTCTTTGCTATATTTAATCATCTACATCAATCTGGTAAGCAATTAATATTAAGTTCAGATAAGCCACCAAAAGATTTGGAAGGCTTGCAGGAGCGTTTGCTTAGTCGATTCAGATGGGGATTGAGTGCTGATCTTCAGGTTCCTGATTATGAAACTCGAATAGAGATTCTTGAGAAGAAGATGAAGAATAACGGTCTTGATCTTCCTAAAGATGTAGTTAAATACATTGCGTATAACATTCAAAATAATGTGCGTGAGCTTGAGGGGGCGTTGATTTCATTATTGGCACAATCTTCTCTCAATAAGCGTGAGATTGATCTTGATTTGGCGAAGAAGGTGTTGAGGAATTTCATCAAAACATCTTCTAAAGAAATTACGATTGATACCATTCAAAAAATGGTATGTGAGTTTTTTGATTTGCCTTATGACAGGTTGTTGCAGAAAACCAGGAAGCGTGAGATTGTGCAAGCCCGTCAAATCACTATGTATCTTTCTAAAATCTTCACTAAAAACTCTCTTAAGACCATTGGAGAACATTTTGGTGGAAGAGATCACACTACGGTTATACATTCTTGTCAGACTGTCAAGGATTTGATGGATACTGATAATTTGTTCAGGGAAAGTGTTATGGAATTGCAGCAGAAAGTGCAGTTGGCTGCGATGTAATTCATTCTTTTTCAAGTTCGGCATATAATTCTTTTGAGGTTTGGGGAGTCTTTAGTAAATTTGCCACCCTTAAAGTTGTTCTTTTATACGGTGAGGTGGATGAGTGGCTGAAATCAGTAGTTTGCTAAACTGCCGTACGGGTAACTCTGTACCGCGGGTTCGAATCCCGCCCTCACCGCACAAAGCAAAACTGTAAGGAAAGTTCGGGAAGTAGCGCATGAAGATGGCGCATCCCGACTAGGGTCGGGAGGGTCGCAGGAATGCGAATCGTTCGATTCAGTTAGGAAAAATAAAGTTCGGGAAGTAGCGCATGAAGATGGCGCATCCCGACTAGGGTCGGGAGAGTCGCAGGAATGCGAATCGTTCGATTCAGTTAGGAAAAATAAAGTTCGGGAAGTAGCGCATGAAGATGGCGCATCCCGACTAGGGTCGGGAGGGTCGCAGGAATGCGAATCGTTCGATTCAGTTAGGAAAAATAAAGTTCGGGAAGTAGCGCATGAAGATGCCGCATCCCGACTAGGAGTCGGGAGGGTCGCAGGAATGCGAATCGTTCGATTCGGTTAGGTAAAATACAGTTCGGGAAGTAGCGCATGAAGATGCCGCATCCCGACTAGGAGTCGGGAGGGTCGCAGGAATGCGAATCGTTCAATTCGGTTAGGTAAAATACAGTTCGGGAAGTAGCGCAGGCCGGTAGCGCACCTGGTTTGGGACCAGGGGGTCGCAGGTTCGAATCCTGTCTTCCCGACACAAGAGCATCAAGAAATTGGTGCTCTTTTTTTATGAAATCAATCAGAGTTGTTGATGCACTTTAATTGTTTCGGCTTACCCTATTCACCTTTGGTTATTACTATAAAATCACCTCTTTGTCATATATTGTTTCTAGTGTACATACAACCTAATTAAGCAAGATGAATTTGCCTCAAACCACTCCTGACGCTATTTATAAAAAAGTTGCATGGCGATTGATGCCTGTACTTTTTGTCTCGTATATTTTCGCTTATCTGGATCGAGTGAATATAGGCTTCGCTAAACTCGGCATGAAAGAAGAGCTATGGTATACAGATAAGGTGTTCTCATTCGGAGCTGGTATATTCTTCATTGGTTATTTCTTATTTGAAATTCCTGGCAATATTTTAATGCATAAAATCGGAGCCAAGATTTGGATTACCCGTATCATGGTCAGTTGGGGCTTGATTTCAGCGCTTTGTGCTTTTAGCCATAGTGCTACTACTTTTTACCTATTGCGTTTTTTATTGGGTATAGCTGAAGCGGGTTTTTTCCCAGCAATAATTTTATACCTCACGTATTGGTTTCCTCAAAAAAGAAGAGCAAGCATGTTTGCCTTTTTTTTTATCGCCATTAACTTTGCCGGTATAGTAGGCTCGCCTATTAGTGGATGGATTATGTCTACTTCACAACACTCTACAACACTAAAATCCTGGCAATGGTTATTGATTATAGAAGCTGTTCCAAGTTTATTAATGGGACTTTGTATTCCGTTTCTATTGACTAACCGTCCTGACAAAGCAACTTGGTTAACCAATGAAGAAAAATCTATAATTAGTAAAGATCTAGATGAAGATCTTCAGTTGAATATGGAGAAACATAAAAAACTTCATGATGTGCTGGATGCTTTTAAGTCATTCAAGGTTTGGTTATTCGCGTTGATTTATTTCTTCATCGTGATTGGACTATATGGTCTCTCATTTTGGCTGCCTCAGATTATTGAAAATGCTATCACGAAAAACAAATTAGAAATCGGATTTTATGCATCTATACCTTGGGCCTGTGCGGCTGTGGGTATGATACTGTACTCAAAACATTCTGATCGAAATGGAGAGAGAAGGTGGCATGTGGCAATAGCGTGTTTTGTGAGTATGCTCGCATTCGTTGCGAGTGGACTTGAAGTAGCCAATGCTTTTTTTGTTTTGCTTGCGATTTCTATCGCCACGACTAGTTTAATGTGCGCACTGTCTATTTTTTGGTCACTGCCTGCTATGGTGCTTACTGGAACAGCCGCTGCAGCTGGGATTGCGTTGATTAATTCTGTTGGTAACATCGGAGGTTTTATCAGTCCAGAAATGTTCACTTGGTTTAAAACATATTTTGATTTGGGGGGAGGGTTGATGGCTGCTGGTGTATCACTTGGACTAGCTGGCGTGATTACATTGATTGTTGTAAAAAAATGATGAGCCTAATAGTTTAATGCATGGAGTTATTTGATAATATCGAATTTGAAAATAAAGATTTCACTTGCGATGGCATTATGCTAGGTGAGTATGAGGATTGTTCTTTTGTGAATTGTAATTTTTCACAGGTAGATTTATCTAATTTTATTTTTATCAATTGCACTTTTATCGGAACTAATTTGAGTTTGGTTAAACTCGTCAATACTGTATTCAGAGAAGTTGTTTTCAAGGAATGTAAAATGATTGGATTATTTTTTGATACAGTAAATAGCTTTGGTTTGGTCCTTTCTTTTGAACAGAGTAATCTATCTAACTCATCTTTTTACCAGGCTAAATTGAAAAATACAAAATTCATTTCTACAACCTTGGTTGATGTAGATTTTACCGAGTGTGATTTAAGTGGATCCGTGTTGCAAAACTGTGATTTATCCAATGCTGTATTTGATCAGAGCAATCTTGAAAAAGTTGATTTCAGGACCTCGTATAATTATGTTATTGATATGGATCGGAATAAAATTAAAAAGTCACAGCACTCGTTGCAGTCTATACATGGGTTGTTATATAAGCATGATATAATTATTGATTGATTTGTACAGGTTAGTATCGATAGTTCTTCTTTTAAGTATTTTAGCTTTAGTATAACCACCATTTATTTATCTATGATAACTCTTTTCCTTCTGAATGATTTAATATATTGGTAGTGTACGGTAATTAATAAACTTATGCTGATTATAAAAGATAATCACTAATCATTCCCTGAATTTTTATTTTCAATTTTTTAGTACCAATAGATACTTCAAGACGTTCATACTTTATAGTATATGTGTGATCTACACATTAGTATATTTCTGTGGCTATCAAGTAAAGAAAAAGTAACACCAATTATTTTTTTCAATGGGTTTAAATAATTGATTTTCAATTTTTTAGATTCGATTTTAAAAACGCTGCATTGAACTTATTTCTTTTTATTCACAGCTATTTTTATTGTTAACAATTTCATAAAATGCTTTATATTTAATCTTCCAAATACGGAACTACTTTCGCATCTTAAACGTAAAAATCAATTTATGAAACAGCTTATGAGCAAAATTTTGCTTTTCGCTTGCTTGGTACTGGCTGGCCTCACGCCACAGTTTACCTACGCGCAAAAAGCGATCAGCGGTAAGGTTATTTCGTCAGCAAACAATCAGGGTGTTCCTGGTGCTACAATCTTGGTAAAAGGAAAGACCAATGGTGTTTCTTCTACTGCAGATGGTAGTTTTACAATTAACTCTAATGCTGGAGACATATTAGTTGTTTCTGGTGTTGGTATTAAATCACTTGAATACAAAGTGACATCATCTGCAGTACAAATCATCTCTGTAGATGTGGATACCAAAGAACTCAATGAGGTGGTAGTTACTGCCTTGGGTATCAAGAAAGAAACAAAAAGATTAGGATACGCAGTTCAGGAAATCAAAGGTTCTGAACTAGTAAAAGCTAGAGAACCAAATCCAATCAATGGATTGGTAGGAAAGATTGCTGGTCTGGATGTTGCAATCAACCAAGAGTTGTTAGGGGCTCCTGCAGTTTCACTTCGTGGTGGTAATATCTCTTTATACGTTGTAGATGGTATGCCAATCACATCAGATACATGGAATATTAGTCCTGATGATATCGAAACATATACAGTGTTGAAAGGATTAGCTGCAACAGCTATCTATGGTAGCCGTGCACAAAACGGTGCGATTTTGATTACCACTAAAAAAGGTACTAAAAATAATAAAGGCTACTCAATCGAATTCAACTCAAGCAATCAAATCAATAAAGGATTTCTCGCTTTACCTAAAACACAAGATCTTTATGGTGGTGGTGAAAAGGCACAATATGCTTTTGGTGATGGTAGAGGTGGTGGTATAAATGATGGTGACTATGATGTATGGGGGCCTAAATTTGAAGGGCAACTTATCCCTCAATATGATAGTCCGATTGACCCGGTAACTGGAATCAGACAAGGAACACCTTACATCGCTAGAGGTAAAGATAACTTGAAGCGTTTTGTTCAAGCTGGATTGTTGACTACAAATAACTTTAGTTTATCTTCCACAACGGATAGATCTTCTATTAGGTTGTCAATGAGCCAAACGTATCAAAGAGGTATTATACCAAATACAAAATTGAATACAGCCAATTTCAATTTGAATGCTAGCTATAACTTAACTAGCAAATTAAAATTGGAAGGTAGTCTAAATTATAACCGTCAGTTTACTCCAAATATTCCGGATGTTGCGTATGGTCCACAAAGTTATATATACAATATGACCATTTGGACTGGTGCTGATTGGGATGTAATGGCTCCAGACATCAGAGCAATGTGGCAACCTGGTAAAGTAGGTACACAACAAATGTTTGCAGAGTATCAGCGTTATTCAAATCCATGGTTCACGAGCAAGTATTGGTTACATGGACATTATAAAAATGACGTGTTTGGTACTGCTGCTCTTACTTACAAGATTAGCCCTAGTGTAGAGGCAATACTAAGAGCGAACATCAGTACTAATGATGTAATGCGTAATGAAAAAATGCCATATTCAGTTACTCCTTATAATAGAGGTTTGAGGAGAGGTGATTATCGTGAAGACAAGCGTTCATTGTTTGATAACAATATAGAAGGACTTGTAAAGTATAACAAGAATTTTGGTCACGGTATTGTAGTTGACGCCTTTGGTGGTGTGAATGCAAGAAATTTCTCCTATAATTCAAGTTATGTGACCACTGACTATTTGAATATACCAGAGTTATATACATTCTCTAACTCACTATTCCCTCTTATTGCATCAAATTACGCTGCAAATATGTTGGTATTGAGTTCGTATTATTCTGTGAATGTTGACTTAAATAAATATTTGTCGATTTCAACTCAAGGTAGATTAGATAAAAATTCAGCTCAACCTACAGGAAGTAATTCTTTTTTCTACCCTTCAGTTTCGTTAGCTTCTGTAATCTCTGATTATGTTAAGTTGCCAGAGGCGATTTCATTCTTGAAAGTTAGGGCTAGCTATGCACAAGTAAAATCTCCAAGCACAAGCCCATATATCGGCCCATCAAGTTATCCACTTGGTTACGGTACTCCTTATGTATCAACCTATGGAGGACCTTCTTTTGCCTTGTCAAATCCAGCTTACACTATTGGGTATTATTATAATAATGCAACTGGTGCAAGTGCTCCAACAAATGCATTGGATCCTAATACACAAACTTCTCAAACGTCCTCTAAGGAATATGGTTTAGATGTTAAATTCCTTAAAAATCGATTGAGCTTTAGTGCAACGTATTTCAGTAATATTCTTGGTCCAAATGTTAGAGATTTTCCATTGTCTCAAACAACTGGGTTGACTGGATTTACTACTAATGCCATCAAAACTCAAATTTCTGGTGCTGAATTATCATTATCTGGTACCCCGATTCAAAGTAAAAATGGCTTGAACTGGAATGTTTTAGTTAACTGGTCTACCTATAAAGAAATTTTTAAGGATTTGCCATCTAACTTTGAGAATTATCAGTTCCATCAAGGTGATAGAGTTGATAAACTTTATGCTGGTGTTACTGCTAAAACTCCAGATGGGCAGGTTATTAATGACGGTTCTGGTTACCCTGTGTATCTTCCAAAAGCACAATACATTGGAAATGCTGATGTGAAATGGAGCTGGTCTGTATTCAACAGATTTTCATACAAGTCATTCAGCCTTGGCTTTCAATTTGATGGTAAAGTGGGTGGACTTGTACAAGACAGGGTGTTGAGAAAATGTATTGAAGGTGGCCGCTCAATTTATACTGCAACCGGCAAAGTGGGTGAAGCTAGGGATTATGAATTCCATCATTATGCTGATCCTGGATTTGAAGGTAGCTATATAGGTGAAGGTGTACAAATTTCCAATGGGGCTCAAATTCAATATGACGATGTAACAGGGGTTATTAAAAATTATAATGAATTGCAATTTCAACCTAATGCATCTAAAGTGCTTTATATTCAGGATTATGTGTCTTCTTTCTTTAACGATGCTGAGCATACAAGTGTAGCTAAGACCTATGCGAAACTTCGTGAAGTGGTAATTTCTTATTCTCTGCCTACAAAATACTTTGCTAAGACGTTGATTAGTCGAATTGATGTATCGTTAGTAGGACGTAACCTATTGTATTTCTTCCCTTCTAAGTTTAAAGACATGGATGTGGATCAATACTCTGGTAGAGATATTTTCAGTGGAAACAGCAGGGAATATAACTTGCAATCTCCAACCACTAGAAGCTATGGATTCAACGTTAACGTTGTATTCTAAATTGAGAATTAAAGAATTTAAATGTTAGGCATAAAAAATAATGAAATGAAAAATTTTAAATTTTATACAACAGCTTTACTTGCAGTCATTCTGCTTTTGAGTAGTTGTTCAAAACAGTTTGACGAGTATTCTGTCAATCCGAATAAGCCATTGGCTGTTCCTCCTTACCTGCTACTTCGCAATGTATTGACTTCTATTCCTGTTTTCCCTGATGGAGACGAAGAAAGATGGAGTCAATTTACCTGCCGTAACTATACGTATTATGGAAATAATCAGTATTGGTCAGGTTCTGCCACACTACAATATGGCACTTTGAATACAATTGTTGCTATGGAGAAAGAAGCACTTAGGACAACTGGTTCTGAAACTAATCCATATGCTGCTTTAGCTAAGTTTTTGAAAGCTTATATTTTTGTAAACATGTCTTTAAAAGTAGGAGATCTTCCTATGTCTGAGGCACTGCAAGGATTAGCGAATCCAACTCCAAAATATGATACTCAAAAGCAAGTGTTTATTCAGTCTTTGCAGTTATTAGAAGAGTCAAATACCATGCTTGCAGGTTTGATAAATAATGCAGACGTTTCTCTTCAAGGTGATATTTATTTCCAAGAAAAAATTTCTGGAGCTTCCACTCCGCTTGAAGCATTAAAGCATTGGCAAAAGGTGGTTAATTCCTTTAAATTAAGGGTATTGATTCACCTATCCAATGTTGCTACTGATGGAGACTTGAAAGTGAGTCAATTGTTTACTGATGTATTATCCAATTCTTCTAAATATCCAATTTTGGAAGGACTTTCTGATAATTTAGAATTTGAATATAATCAGGCTTACAATCAGTATCCAAACAATGCTTCTAACCTTGGAAATGATGCCACTCGTCTGAATCTTGCTGCTACTTGGGTGAATACACTTTCTGATCTTCATGATCTTAGGGCAATGAAAGTAGGAGAGCCGTCTAGAGGTCTTGGATATGAGGATACTGATTTTAGATCTTTTGTTGGGTCTAGCTCTGGTTTGGATCTTAGTACGATGTATGATCTTGCTGGTAATGGCAAACTTTCCTTGTATAATCGTAAAAGGTATTATGATGGTTATACTGCCGAAAACACCTTCATGGTAGGGTATCCAGAACTTTGTTTCAATATTGCTGAAGCGATCAACAGAGGTTGGGTTTCTGGTGATGCAGAAAGTTGGTATAGAAAAGGCATTGAATCTGAATTCGAATTTTATGGGGTAGTTGATGGGGACAATACAGTAACTTTCGTTAGAAATGGTGCTACCGGTCCTGGTGATTATATTTCTTACACTGTACCTTTTAGTTTTACTGAATATTTTGCTCAACCTGCTGTTGCTTATGATGGTAACACAGAAACTGGGCTTAATCAAATCCTTACTCAAAAGTACCTTGCATTCGCACGTAATTCAGGGCTTGAGGGTTATTATCAGTGGAGAAGAACTGGTGTTCCAGAATTCCTTACAGGATCAGGAACTGGGAACAGTGGTGTAATTCCATTGCGTTTTCAATATCCTTCAGATGAGTTGAGTACAAATCCTACTAATTATAAGGCAGCGGTACAATCTCAATATGGCGGTGATGATAATATCAATGCTGCTATGTGGCTATTAGGACGTTAGTCTTCTAAACATGAAGAGATCAACGAAATAGGTTAATAACCAAATTGGCGAAACAGTAATGTTTCGCCAATTTTTTTTCAATAACTCGTAAATTGTATCATGAAATATTTAAAGCATTCCACCTCTGTCATTTTCATTTTATTTTGCCAATTCATTTTAGCACAAGAGCGTATCACACTTCAAGTTCCCGGTAAAGATCGTTTCGCAGAAGTTAATCTAGCTAGTGCTTCGGTATTGCCAAGTGGTAGATTGGTTAATCCAGTTGGCGATGTCATGAGAATAACACATGACCCATATGGATTAACGATTTCTCCAAATGGTAAGCGTGCGGTTACCTTACACAATGGGGTGTTTACCATTATTGATCTTGAGCACGGACAGTCTACTCGAATTCCCGATTATGCCGGTAAAATAAAATCACCTTTTCCGAATGGATCACTTCTTGGTGTTGCGTTCAATTCAGACAATAAAACCATTTACCTAAGTGGTGGTGATAAAGGCACCGTAATTGTATACAATATAGAAACACTGAATGTTATAGACTCAATTCGTTTGGATGGCAAGGTGGGCGATGTTTTATATCAAGATAGTTTTACATCTGATCTACTCTTCAATGAGCAAAACAACGAGTTATTGGTATTGGATCAAGCCAATTATCGTATGGTGAGAATTGACTTATCAACTAAAAAAGTTACGGCGTCCATTCCAGTAGGTCGTCTACCTTTTGGTATAGCTATCAGTCCAGATAAGAAAATAGCTGTCGTTGCCAATGTTGGTATGTATGCATATCCCCTTGTTGAAGGCATGACCTTATCGAATTATGATTCGATGATGATTTCTCATCATCCATACGGACACAATACACCAGAATCTATCAACGGTACTGTTGTTGAAGGAAAGAAAATTCCTGGACTTGGTTCGCCCAATGCAGTAGAGTCTATGAGCGTTTTTACCATAGACCTGACTTCGAATCAAGTTACTGCAAAGCTTAAAACGGGAAACCTAGTTGGTGAGATGATTGAAGATGCAGAGGTAATCGGAGGAGCTAGTCCAAACTCTATTGCTATAGGAAAAGAGTTTGCTTATGTTACGAATGCAACGAATGATAATATTTCCATGATCGATTATCGCACTGGTAAAATCATTAAACATATTCCTATTCATGTTGATTCACGCATTGATAAATACCGTGGGTTATTACCATTTGGTATTTCGTTATCTCCTGATGAAAGCAAGCTATATGTTGCCTTATTGGGATTCAATGCGGTTGCTGTAATTGATATTAGCTCGACTGAAACTGTAGGACTTATTCCTACAGGTTGGGGACCAACACGTGTTAAGCTTTCTCCAACCCAAAATAAATTATACATCATTAGTAGTCGTGGCATTGGTGCTGGTCCAAATGGCGGAGTTGGTTTTGTAGAGCCTCCACAAGGAAGTTATGTTGGGGATATTCAAATGGCTACTTTCCAGGATCTGAACATTCCGGATGAAGCTCAATTGAAAGCATATACCAAACAAGTGATTGATCAAACCTTCCAAGAGGTGAAAGTTCAAGACACTAATAATCCACTACCCTCATTACCCGGATCATCTGTTTCTCCCATAAAATATATTGTTTACATCACGAAAGAGAATAGAACATACGATGAAATTTTCGGACAGATGCAACAGGCAAGAAGCGATTCAACTATGGCTCGATTTGGGATGAATGCAACAGTAGTTATTGGTAAGGATACGATTCGTGGTGCAAACATTACACCTAATCATCATAAGGTTGCCAAAAAATACGCCTTCTCAGATAATTTTTATTGCGATAGTGATGCTTCTATACATGGTCATCACTGGATGATGGGGGTTATACCAAACGAATGGGTAGAAGCCAATTCTAAGACATCTAAAACAGCAAAATTAGCATCTCCTGCTCCTGGTAGAAGATATCCTGGATCAACTGGTAGTATGGATCCAGAAGATTATGCTGAGATTGGTGGATTGTGGGAAGCCTTGGAAAGAAAGGGCGTTTCGTTTTACAATTTTGGTGAAGCCAATGAAACTGCACACGTGCGTGAAGAGTGGATGGATACGGCAACAGGTGCTGGCCATGCTGTAATGGTTCCTATGCAAAATGCAGTGTTTACTAGGACTAGTCATAATTATGCAGGATTCAACATGGATATTCCTGACCAGTTTAGGATGCAGCAATTTGAGTCAGAGTTTAAAAAAATGTGGTTATCGGGTAAGGCAAAAATGCCTTCATTAGTTACGATGCAGGTTCCTAATGATCATACCGCAGGTCCGCGTCCAGAAGATGGTTACTATTCAGATCATAGCTATGTAGCGGATAACGATTTAGCGGTTGGGCGGATTATTCATTTTCTTTCACGTACTCCTTATTGGAAGAATATGTTGGTGATTGTGACAGAAGATGATCCTCAGGGTGGCTCAGACCATGTGGATGCTCACCGAAGCATCTTGATGCTTGCAGGCCCATATGTTAAACGTGGTTATGTATCCCATACCCATGCAAATTTTGGATCGATCCTCAAGACAATATATAATATATTGGGTGTTCCTTATGTCAATCAATATGATGTAACGGCTTCTTTATTGCAGGATTTCTTTACTCCCAAGCCTGATTTTTCACCCTATACGTTTGAGTTTCCCGATAAGCGCATATTTGATACAAAAAATGCCATGAAGCGTTACCGTCGTGATGTAGATTGGAAAGCGGTTATGAAAGGTCCAGAGATGGATGATGAAGACGATATGCGTAAGTCGCATTATAGTAAGAAGAAATAAGGACTTTTTTAAAAATATATAGCGGAGAGGTTGATCAAGATGATTGACCTCTCCGCTATTTTCTTAACTTAGGTGTTCAATAAAATTTGATGCATGATACACATTAAAGGGGCTAAGCAATACATGTTGTTTACATTGTCATTGGTTATATTTTTTACTACTTCTCTCGTAGCGCAAAAAAAATCGTCGAAAGTAAAAGCTGTTGAAGCTACTTCAGTTGATCTGAATACGTATTTCAAGCCATTGGTTTGGAGAAATATTGGACCAACTCGTGGAGGTAGATCCGTAACATCAAGTGGTGTTAAAGGAAATCCCTTGGTTTATTATATGGGTTCAACGGGTGGTGGTGTTTGGAAAACAGAAGATGCTGGGCAGTCTTGGAAAAATATTTCAGACGGATCATTCAATACAGGATCAGTTGGTGCTGTGGCTGTTTCAGAATCTGACCCCAATGTAATCTATGTGGGAATGGGAGAACATGCTCCACGTGGGGTGATGACATCATATGGTGATGGTATCTATAAATCAACGAATGGTGGTAAAACATGGAAGCACCTTGGTTTAGAATTGACTCGCCATATTGCCAACATTCGAATTCATCCGAACAATCCTGATGTAGTGTATGTAGCAGCACAAGGTGCTTTGAACGGGCCGACTGAAGAGCGAGGAATATATAAATCAACAGACGGAGGAGCAACTTGGAAAAAGATTCTCTATGTAGATGAAAATACAGGATGCGTAGACTTAAATATGGACATGAATAATCCCCGTGTATTGTATGCTGCTATGTGGGATCATAGAAGATTACCATGGGCTATGCAGAGTGGAGGTAAGGGTTGCGGCTTGTATAAGAGTAACGATGCCGGTGAGACCTGGGAAAAGATTCAAAAGGGATTGCCTAATGAGTTAGGTAAGATGAGTGTGTCTGTCTCCAGAGCAAATTCAAATAAAGTATATGCATTGGTTGAAAGTGATACACAAAAAGAGCAAGGTGGATTGTTTGCTTCTAATGATGGTGGAGCAAATTGGACTCGTGTGAGTAAAGATCATCGCATTGTTTCTAGAGCTTGGTATTATATTGAAACGTTTGCAGATCCGAAAGATGAAAATACCGTTTATGTAATGGGATCTGAAGCGCTTAAATCTACTGATGGTGGTGCTAGCTGGTCTAATATCAGAGGTCCGCATGGTGATTATCATCAATTGTGGATTAATCCAGATAACAATCGCAACCTCCTTATATCTGATGATGGTGGTGCTATCGTTTCATTTAATGGAGGCAAGTCATGGTCTACGCAAAATAATCAACCTACTGCGCAGTTCTATCGAATCAGTGTAGACAACTTGTTTCCTTATAATATCTATGCAGGTCAACAAGATAATACTTCAGTAAAAATTGCGAGCAGAAATACAACTGGTTATTCCATTACCGATAGGCAGTGGAGTTACTCTGCTGGTGGAGAATCTGCGTTCTTGGGATTCGATCCAAATAACCCTCGCTATGTAATGGGAGGAAGCTACCAAGGAACTGTTGGTATTTTAGATAGTGAAACAGGAGAAGAAGTTGGTGTAATGATTCATCCTGTGCAATACCAGGCGATGCAACCTAAAGACATGAAGTACAGATTTAATTGGAATGCACCAATTCTGTATTCTAAGCATGAATCCAATGTCTATTATCATGCAGGCAACCGTCTATTCAAAACAAAAGATATGGGTAAATCATGGGAAGTTATTTCTCCTGATCTTACTACACACGATACCAGCAAGATGGGCATTAGTGGGTATCCGTATACTAATGAAGGTGCTGGTGGAGAAAACTATTGCACCATATCGTATGTGATAGAATCTGATTTAGAAAATGGTGTTATCTACACTGGAAGTGATGATGGACTAGTGCATGTTACACGTAATGGTGGAAAGGACTGGACAAATATCACACCAAAGGATTTTGATAAAGGATTAATCAATTCCATTGAGGTTTCTCCAACAGATCCAGCAACAGTTTATGTATCGGCTAATAAGTATAAGTACAATGATTTCACACCGTTTATATATAAGTCCACGGATTATGGAAAGACATGGACTAAAATAGTAAATGGTATTCCTTATGGTGCATTCGTTCGCGTTGTACGAGAAGATGGGAAACGTAAAGGCTTGCTTTATGCAGGAACTGAAACTGGACTTTATATTTCGTATGATGATGGTGCCAATTGGAAAAAATTTCAATTGAATCTTCCTGTTACGCCGATTACCGATTTGAAGTTGCATAAGGGTAATCTTATCGCGTCTACGCAAGGAAGGGCCTTCTGGGTTTTAGATGATCTAGAGCCTATTAGAACATTTCAGTCAGAGCAAAAAGAGACGGCTAAGTTAATTCCAGTCGTGAATACATATCGTGTTTCAGGATACAGTTCATTTGATGCGAATCGTTCAGATGATGCAGTTGAAGACTACCCTGTAACTACCTCTTCCAATCCTGCAACAGGTGCTGTGGTTTACTATCACCTTGGTGAACAAGCCGATTCAGTGAAGAGTATAACCCTTGTTGTTAAGGATGCATCAGGAAATACAGTTAGATCATTCAGTAACAAAGCACCTGAACGCAAAACAAGCAACAACAGTGTTCAGGCTGAGCCGTTGTTAACTGCTAAAAAAGGACTTAATCGTTTTGTGTGGGATCTTAGGCGTATGAATATGCCAACGATAGATAATGTGTATATCGAAGGAAGTTATGCTGGCGGAAGGATTGCTCCAGGTAAATATAGCATTACGCTTACTGTTGATGGTGCTGCACAAACAACTCCTTTTGTTTTGCAGGCAGACCCAAGAATAAAAGCTTCTGAAGCAGATTATGCAACACAAGATAAATTGTTAAAGAAGATTGAAGCTGATGTAACTGATATACATGTGAGCGTAGTAAAGATGAGAAATTTGGTGAAGCAGATTCAAAACCTAAACGAGTTGGTTGGAGGCGATACAACAAAGGCACCGTTAGTTGCTATAGGTAAATCTATTATTGACAAAGCGGGTAAGTGGGAAGAACAGTTGATTCAATCTAAGAGTCAATCGTATGATGATGTTATCAATTTTGTCAACAAGCTTAGTGCCAATTTTATTTTTGTTCATGGTGAAGTTGGAGGAACGGTTCCATATGTTACTGCAGGTCAAGAATTACGATTTAATGAGTTGCACGAAGAATGGATGAGCTATAAAACCGGCATGAATCAATTGTTAAGTCAAGAGGTATCTAACTTTAATTCATTATGTAGGTCATTAAATATTGATCACGTATTGTTGCCGGAATAAGTAGTTGAGTAATTAGATCAAATAAAAAAGAGAGACTATTTAGTCTCTCTTTTTTTGCTTTGTATCCAAGATGATTTCTTTATGTAATTCACGTTTAGATTTCAAGTCCAGCTAATGATAAGCTCATCTTTTTTAGTTCTTTGATATCCATGTCTTCTATTATTGGATCGGGCATTAAAATTAATGATGTTCCATTTTTCTTCCACCAGTCTTTGTGCAGTAATGAAGTGAATGGCATTGTTCCAATCAGGTAACTGCGTTCATTTCCAGAGTGCCATTCTTCCACGCTTGAGAATTCTTCTTTTGGAATATCAGCAAGCGACTTAAAGCTGATGTAAATTCTGAGGTGAAAGTCGGAGCTTAATTCTGCTGGTGTTTGTTGATTTTTTTTCTTGTACTCATATCGATAGCTATATCGAAGCGCAGAAATATCACTCAATACCGCAGATGCAGTAGGGAAGCTTCCTGCTCCTTTTCCATAGAAAAATTGTTTGTCGGAAAATCCACTTTCTATTACAACACCATTGTATTCGTTTTTTACGAAATACAATTGATCGTTATGGTCTATGAATTGGGGCAATAGGAATGTAGCGACTTTCCCATTTAGTAATTTCTTTGCTTGGGCAACAAGTTTAATAGATTGATTTCTAGCTTGAGCTACACCCGCATCCAATTCGTGGATCTGGGCTATGCCATTAAACAGTAAGTCATCTATCGTGCTGCTGATGCCATAGCTATGAGTTAGAAGTAAAATCCATTTGCTTACGGCATCAAATCCTTCAATATCTAGCCTTGGATCAGATTCTGCAAAACCAAGTTGTTGAGCAAGAAGCAATGCTTCTTTAAAATTCAATTGGTCTTCAAACATTTTAGTCAAAATGAAATTGGTAGAACCGTTCACGATGGCTTTAATTGAATGAAGAAGATCGTTATCGTAATACTCTTCTAAGTTTCTGATGATTGGAATAGATGCACATGACGATGCTTCATAAAGTAGTGATCTGCCAGTTGAGTTTTGTAAGTCAATTAATTCTGGTAGGTGTTCAGAAAGCATTTTCTTGCTTGCACTTACAACATCTTTGCCATTCTTTAATGCGTTAGATACAATTTCGAAGCCTACAACACTGTCATTGATTACTTCAACTACCACATTGATTTCTGGATCGTTTAGAATGTCGTACATATCTGATGTAAACAATTCGGGTGGTGCGTTTCTCTTTTTTGTAGTATTCTTAATACATACTTTTTTGATGCTCGCTTTTAGCGAAGGAGTTTGTTTCAGGATTTTATAAAGACCTTCCCCAACAACTCCGAATCCGAATAGTCCAATGACTAATTTTTTTTCTGCTCCCATCGTTAATATAGTTTAAGCTATAAATTTTTTTAAAAGTGTCGTAAGCGTTTCATCTTCCAATAAAAAACCATCGTGGCCATACATGGACTCTATGATTTCTAGTTTTGCTCCTGGTATGTGGGCGGCGATGAATCGTTGCTCACTCACTGGAAATAATAGGTCTGATGAAATGCCAATGATTAGGCATTTCGAGGTTATTTTACGTAGCAATTCTTCTGCATCAAAAATCCCTCTGCCCATATGGTGCGAGTCTAATGATTTGGATAGCATATAGTAACTATATGCATTAAATCGTTTACTCAGTTTTTCTCCCTGGTATTTTTGATATGAATCGCTTCTAAAATTTTCAACTGCCTCCTTAGGGTCTTGTTGTGTCTTTTCGTAGGTTTCGTAGCTGCGATAGCTTAATAATGCTACTGCACGAGCCACTTTCATACCTTCCATTCCGCCATCTGCTTTTTCTTCATACCAAGTAGGGTCTGCTTCAATACATAATCTTTGTGATGCGTTGAATGCTTTTCCCCAAGGCGATTGAAAAGCATTAGTTGAAATCGGTACAATATGTTTGAATAAGCTGGGAGACATACCTGCCCATGCTAGCAATTGTTGTCCACCCAAGGAGCTGCCAATTCCTAAAAATATGTCGTCAATGCCTAATTCAATCCTCAATAGATCGTAGGCTTTAGCCATATCAAGAGGTGTGAAAAAAGGAAAGTTTCTGTAATAAGGGGTATTGGTAGCTGGATTGATATCTAACGGGCCGCTACTTCCATAGCAACTGCCTGGCGTATTAACACAAACGATATAAAATTGATTAGGGTCGAAAAATTTACCTTCTCCAACCATACCTGGCCACCACTCTGCAGGATCACTATTGGCTGTCATGGCCTGAAAAATCCATACCACCTTGTCTTTGTTGGGGGACAAGTTGCCATGTGTGGTATAGGCCAAGTGGAAATCACTGATACTTCTACCGGATTCAAGCGAAAATTCGCCTTTAAAATAATATGTTGATCTAATACTTTTCATTTTTTGTTCAATGTTCTCCGCAAGGCAAAAAAAAACCCACCTGAAGTCAGATGAGCGTTCACTGTGATTTTTAGAATGATATCAAGCGAAGAGATCCGACTTATCTACCTCCATTAGGGCGGAGCTGGATTTGACACCTTATTAGCCGCTAGGGGAACAGGTTGTCAAGGCTTCATCGGGCCAATTCCCTCTGCCTTTCTGGATAAGAAAATTAAAGAACTAGGGCAAAGTTATATAATAATGCCAAATCTTCAAATGATTATTCTATTAACAGAATTAGTTAAACCGAATCGTTTGATGAGTGTTAAATTTGATTAAAATGAGCTTAATTGGTCATTCTACCTTATTTTATAGGTAGTGCGAGAATAGACCTTTTTGGCATTGAATAAAATTGGAATGAAACAAAAGAAGACTGATGTTGTAGAGGATATTATCGAAGTGATTGGAGCTCGTGCGCATAACCTCAAGAATATCGACATAAATATACCCAAAAATAAGTTGGTGGTCATTACCGGTATCAGCGGTAGCGGCAAATCGTCCCTGGCATTTGACACCATTTATGCTGAGGGACACAGGCGCTATATGGAGACCTTTGGGACCTATGCTCGTCAATTTATGGGGGAAATGGAACGTCCGGACGTTGATAAAATTAGCGGATTGTCGCCTGTAATTTCAATTGAACAAAAAACCACCAATCGAAACCCTAGGTCTACCGTTGGAACGGTAACAGAGGTATATGATTTTCTTCGCTTGCTTTTTGCTCGTGCTGGTGATGCATACTCCATGCATACAGGTAAAAAGATGGTAAAGTTTACCGATGAAGAAATTGTATCTGATTTATATGCAAAACTGGCCGATAAAAAAATAACCATTCTGGCTCCAATGATTAGAGGTCGAAAGGGCCACTATCGAGAATTATTTGAAGAAGTTAGGAAGAAAGGATTCGTTAAGGTACGAGTAGATGGAGATCTGAAAGACTTGGTTCCTAAAATGCAGGTTGACAGGTATAAAATACATGATATTGAAGTGGTGGTTGACAGACTTGCAGTAACGGATGACATGAAATTACGTATTACTCAAAGTGTCAGACAATCACTTCAGATTGGTAAAGGCCTTATTTTTATTTTGGTTCATGATGCTGAACGCGTGGTTCAGTATAGTAAAAAATTAATGTGTGCCGAGACTGGACTATCTTATGAAGAACCTAGTCCTAATGGCTTTTCCTTCAACTCGCCTTATGGGGCTTGTCCTGCTTGCAAAGGCTTAGGAGAACAGTATGCGATTGACCTAGAATCTATCATTCCAGATAAAACGATTTCAATTGCTGATGGTGCAATTATTCCATTAGGAGAAGCAAGGGACTCCTATTCATACAAGACCATTGAGCAATTGGCTAAAAAACACAAGTTCAGTTTAAAGCTTCCTATTGAAAATCTTCCGCAACATATTTTGAATCTTGTTTTATTTGGAAATGAAGAGGGTGTATTACAAGAGGGTGCAGAATCAACAAATGAAAATACTAAGCAAGAATATGAAGGTGTTGCTGCAATGATCATTCGCTGGTTTTCTGAAAGTTCAAGTGATGCAGTAAGAGAGTGGGCAGAAAAATTCATGACATTGAAACCTTGTACTGCGTGTAATGGAACACGATTGAAAACAGAAAGTTTGTGGTTTAGAATAGATGGAAAACATATTGCAGAACTAGCTGAAATGAATTTAATAAAACTCAATGATTGGTTTTTGAATCTTGAGAAACGGTTAGATAGTAAGCAGCTACTTATTGCAAAAGATATATTGAAAGAAATTAGAAGTAGGCTTGGGTTTTTGTTGGACGTAGGACTTGGATATCTTTCATTAGGCCGGCCAACGCGAACCCTTAGTGGTGGTGAATCTCAGCGTATTCGTTTAGCGACACAGATAGGATCTCAGTTACAAGGCATTACGTATATATTGGACGAGCCTTCTATTGGATTGCATCAGCGTGATAATCAACAGTTGATTGGAGCATTGCAAAATTTGCGCGATATAGGCAATAGCGTTTTGGTAGTGGAACATGATAAAGACATCATGTTGGCTGCAGATCATTTAATTGATATTGGTCCGGGTGCTGGTATACATGGTGGAAGAATTGTTGCACAGGGCACACCAACAGAAGTATGTGAATCGAATTCAGAGACGGCAGGATATTTGAATAATGAAAAAACGATTGAAGTTCCTACAGAGAGAAGAAATGGGAATGGCAAATTCCTTTCTTTGCTCGGTGCAAGTGGAAATAATTTGAAAGGAGCTGATATTCATCTTCCGCTTGGAACATTTGTTGTTGTAACAGGAGTGAGTGGAAGTGGAAAATCTACACTGATTAGCGAGACCTTATATCCTTTGCTGAGTAAACATTGCTATGATTCTAAAGCCGATCCATTAGCCTATAAAAAAATTGAGGGGCTTGAGCATATTGATAAAGTAATTGAGATCGACCAGTCTCCCATTGGCAGAACCCCGCGAAGTAATCCTGCAACCTATTGTAATTTTTTTACAGAAATTAGGCAGTTGTATGCATCAGTGCCGGAAGCGAAAATTCGAGGGTATACCGCAGGTAGATTTTCATTTAACGTTAAAGCTGGACGATGTGAGTTATGCGAAGGAGGTGGACTCCGTGTTATTGAAATGAATTTTCTTCCTGATGTATATATTCATTGTGAAAAATGCAATGGGAAAAGGTATAATCGTGAAACACTAGAGATTCGGTATAAAGGGAAATCTATCAGTGATGTGCTTGATATGACGGTCGATGAGGCAGTGGAATTCTTTCAACATATACCTTATTTATACAGAAAAATAAAAGTGTTGCAAGAAGTTGGTTTGGGTTATATCACACTTGGGCAATCTGCTGTAACATTGAGTGGTGGTGAAGCACAGCGTGTAAAATTGTCGACTGAGTTATCGAAAAAAGATACAGGAAAAACGTTTTATATTTTAGATGAGCCAACAACGGGCTTGCATTTCCAAGACATTAAACTTTTATTGACAGTATTGAATAAATTGGTCAATCGAGGAAATACCGTGTTGGTTATAGAACATAACATGGATGTGATTAAAGTAGCTGACCATATTATTGATCTTGGGCCTGAAGGGGGTGAAGGTGGGGGCACAATTTTATATCAAGGAAATCCAGAAGGGCTAGTAAAAATAAAGACAAGCCACACTGCGAAGTTTTTAAGAAATGAATTAAATTAAACTGTAATGGAAAGAATTATCATTGACATGGATGAGGTGATTGCAGATCCATTGGCAGAAATAGCCAATTGGTATGAAAGAGCACATGACATTAAAGTAAACTATGCAAATATTAAAGGAGGCACCTGGATGGGTGGATTTCCTGAGCAGCATCATCAACTCGTTAGAGAAAAACTTTTTGCCGAAGGCTTTTTTAGAAATCTTCCCGTGATGGATGATGCAGTAGACGTATTAAAAGAGATGAATAAGCGATATGAAATATACATCGTATCTGCAGCCGTTGAATTTCCGAATTCGTTGAAAGACAAGCATGATTGGCTAATGGAAAATTTTCCATATTTCTCTTGGAAACAACTTGTTTTATGTGGTGATAAGAAAATGATCGCAGGAGATTACATGATAGACGATCATTTAAAAAACCTCATCCATTTCAAGGGGAAGCCTTTATTATATTCAGCATTGCACAACAGAGATGTTGAAGGCTATGAGCGCATCAATAATTGGAAAGAGGCTGCTACCATGTTTTTGAAATAATGATATCGAATATTTATTCATTTCGATATATTTCAGAAATACATTTTAGACAATTTTTTTAGATTGGGCATCGGAGTGATTTGACCCTTCTGTTTATCCCCCACGGCATAACAGCAATTTTAATCGATATAGAGCTGTATGCATCTTTTTTCTGAGGTGAACCTCTTTTTGAATTTACATCATATGATGGAGGTGCGATGCCACCGTTTTTAAACGCCGCTTTGTTGGCCATTTGAATGGCTATTGCAGTGGTGCTATTTCCTGCCCCAAAGTGATTGATAAAATCTTGATTAGCGATATACCTTGTGCTGACGTCATCTAGATAGTCAGTAAATGTTTTTCTATATAGGTATTCAACTGAAGCATATATGCTAGCTGAAAAATAATATTTTATGCCAAGCCCAATTGGCGTAGTAAATTGAGTTAGGTTGTATTCTTTTCTCTCAGGGTGTGATGGCATGCCTTGCCCTTCAGTTCTAAGGGGCTTCAAGTAGACCCAGCTTTTTGAATCATCTGGATGAATATATTCACCCTGTGGGTTGAAATGAAATAATCCAATACCTAATGTTATGTAAGGCCTAAATTTATGTTGTAAATCAGTGGACGAATTAGTAATAATTCCAATAGCGTCAATTTCAGCTGAAAGCGTTGCTTCCGTTATGGCAGATTTAAACATCAGACTTCTTCCCTTTCTGAGGTCTGCTAAAGCTCCAGTTTTTGTTTCAAGACTATCTGCTCCATCAATTCTCCCCCTATTTATTGATGCTGTGATGGTGATTGGATCTATTAGGTGATAGCCAACATAGACTCCTGTGATATAGCGTGACAGTAAATTATGTTTAATCCCACTAAACGACTTATCACTAGGGCTGTTTCCATTGATGTCGCCAATAAATTTTGTTGACCCCCATGAAAAGCCATACTCAAGTTGATTATGTATTTGAGAAAATCCCACTTGAAAATAGATTATCATTGAAAGAGCGATAAGTATACAGCGATATACATATTGTTGTATATGGGTAGATAATGCTTTCAAAGGGTTGGGTGTATGATTCTGTTCGTTAATAGAGATAATTATTCTATCTTTTTTTCAAGGACAATATTAAATCTCTCTGATCATTTTAATGTGCTCAATCTCATCTTCCATGTAAATATCGCTGCACATACGGAATCCGAATTTTTCATAAAATTTTTTCAGATACAACTGAGCACCAATCATGATTGGAACTTCGCCGTATAAATTAAGCGTTTCTTTTACTGCCTTTTGCATGAGTTCTATGCCAGCACCCATTTTTCTGTAAGCAGGAGAGCTCACCACTCTTCCAATTGACGGCTCTTTATAGGCTAAACCCGGCGGAAGAATTCTGACATAGGCTACTAAATTTCCATCTACTCTACCTTGCAGGTGATGTGAATCAAAATCGCGGTTGTCCATATCCAAAAAAACACAGGTTTGTTCTACGACAAAGACTTCGCTACGAAGTCTTAAGATTTCATATACTTCCTTTGGGGATAGCTCGTTAAATTTCTTGAGTTGCCACGTTGTTTCGTTCTCCATGTATCAATTCATTTCAGATCACGAAAATACAGCTTTCTTTAATCCTCATATCTTTTGTAGCTGTTTTCGTTTTCATGTTTCAATACTCACTATGAATGCATTAATTTTGACAACATAGCATATCAATCAACTATATTATCCAATCCAATTGAGTATCTGAAGGGAGTTGGTCCTTTGAGAGCAGATTTACTTAAAAAGGAGTTAGAGATTTTTACGTTTGGAGATTTGCTTACTCATTTCCCATTCAGGCATTTGGATCGAACTACTGTACAACCTATTGGACAGATTACGCCTCAAATGGATCACGTTCAAGTTAGAGGCGTGCTGATTTCGATGAATACAGCTGGCGAAAAACGAGGTAGGCGACTTGTTGCGCAATTACGTGATCGAACAGGAATTATTGAGCTTACATGGTTTCAAGGAATTACGTGGGTACAAAAGTCATTATCAATTGGACAAGAATATTTAATATTTGGTAAGCTTGGATTTTTTTTAGGGAAACCACAGATTACTCATCCAGAAATGGAGGCTATTCAATCTTCGAAAACAGAGGTAAAGAATTTTCTTGACCCTATTTATCCTGTGACCGAAAAACTTAAAGCCAGAGGCCTTCATGGTCGTGCAATGGGGAAGCTAACTGAACAGTTGTTTCAATTGATTTCAGAAAAAGATATTCCAGAAAATTTGCCGAGTGATATTTTAATCAAGGAAAAATTTTTGTCGCGATGGGAAGCATTTAGAAATATTCATTTTCCTCCAACCATTGAAAAGAAAAATCAAGCAATAAGCCGACTTAAGTTTGAAGAATTTTTTATGGCTCAATTGCGTTTGGGTATGTTACGCTCAGCCCGTCATCGTTTTTCCAAAGGCATCATGTTCTCTAAAGTGGATAAGTACTTTAATGATTTTTATCATCAATTATTGCCTTTTCCGTTAACTGGCGCACAGAAGCGAGTGTTAAAAGAAATTCGTCAAGATATGGGAACGGGGAAGCAGATGAATCGATTGCTTCAGGGAGATGTAGGAAGTGGTAAAACGATTGTAGCCTTGATGGCGATGTTGATTGCTATTGACAATGGCTTTCAATCTTGCATCATGGCTCCAACAGAAATTCTTGCAAAACAGCATTTTGATAATTTTAGTGAAATGCTATCTCCACTTGAATTGGAAGTAGTCTTGTTGACGGGTTCTACAAAAGCAGCGCAACGGAAAAAAATATTAGCACAAATACTTGAAGGAAAAGTTCAAATTATTATCGGAACGCATGCATTGATTGAAGAAACTGTTCAGTTTAAAAATCTTGGTCTAGCAGTAATTGATGAGCAACATAAATTCGGTGTGGCACAACGGGCTAAGCTATGGCAAAAAAGTAACGTTCCTCCACATGTATTGGTGATGACTGCTACTCCAATACCTAGAACATTAGCGATGACAGCCTACGGAGATTTAGACTATAGCGTTATAGATGAATTGCCGCCAGGTAGAAAACCAATTCATACTGTTCACCGATTAGATGATGCCAGGCCACAGGTAATGGATTTTATTCGATCAGAAATATCATCAGGTAGACAGATTTATTTTATTTTCCCATTGATTGAAGAGAGTGAAAAGTTGCAGTATGAAGATCTTATGAAGGGGTATGAAAATGTAAAGGCATGGTTTCCTGAACCACAGTATTGGATAAGTATGGTACATGGTCGTATGCCAGCGGATCAAAAAGAGATTAATATGCAGCGGTTCATACAAAAGGAAACTCAGATTATGGTTGGCACAACTGTTATTGAAGTAGGTGTTAATGTTCCTAATGCATCCGTAATGGTGATTGAAAGTGCAGAAAAATTTGGATTAAGTCAATTGCATCAACTTCGAGGTAGGGTTGGACGAGGCAGTGAAAAAAGTTATTGTATTCTATTGTCAGGTAGTCAGGTGGGTAGAGAGGCGAAAGATCGTCTTGGGATAATGTGTGCAACCAACGATGGATTTAAAATTGCAGAGAAAGATCTTGAAATTAGGGGTCCTGGAGATATTCAAGGCACTAGGCAAAGTGGGGCTTTGAATTTCAAGCTAGCCAACATAGTTGATGATCGTGGAATATTAGAAAAAGCTAAGGCTGAAGTGGATGGTTTATTAACGAATGACCCCGATTTGCTTAAACATGAAAACGCAGCTTTGAAGAATTTTTTGCAGTATGAACAAGGCAAAACCGCTTGGGGTAGAATATCTTAAATTATTAACAACTCATATAGGGATTAAATCCTATTTTCAGATGGTTAATTTGTTATCATGAAGGGTTCTTTTTTCCTTGTTTTCTTTTTTACATTAGTGCTAGAAACTTCTGTTGTTGAAGCACAATCCTACTATGCCTTAGATTTTATTGAAAATCAAGGCCAATGGAAAGAAAACTTCAATTACAAGAGTACTATTGGCGACGGTACTGTTTTCATCCAGCCTCAAGGGTACACCATTTTGAAAAATGACCCTTCGGATTTTAAGGAAGTAATGGAATACATGCATGGTCATTCTCCTGAAAGGAAGATACCTGTTAGGATTAAGGCAAGTATGTTAGAAGGTGAGTCTGAAAGAGAATCGAGCGCTAAATTAATTCTTCATTCTCATGCCTATACAGTTCAATTCAAAGGCAGTTCTTCATCACCTAATTTTGAATCTGATAAATTTACTGGAGAAGTATCCAATTATTTTATTGGTGATGACCCTACTCGGTGGAAGAAAGGAGTTAAAAGTTTTGGAAGTATCATTCAGCATGATCTTTATCCAGGTATAGATATTCGTTATTATTCTAATGGTAATCAAATGAAGTATGATTTCACCATTCAGCCTGGAGCAGATCCTTCGCGCATTGTTATGCAATATGATGGCGTAGAGCAACTGGCAGTTAAAAATGGAGATTTGATTATCAAAACATCTGTTGGCGATTCAAAGGAATTATCTCCTTATGCGTATCAAATTATTAATGGCCAGAAGAAAATTGTTATCTGCAACTATAAAGTAATTGGGTCGCAGGTAAAATTTAATCTAAAGTCTTATGATGCTTCTGTTCCTTTAATCATAGATCCAATTTTAATTTTTTCAACGTATACAGGAAGCCGAGCAAGCAATTGGGGTTTCACCGCAGCACCTGGTCCTGATGGCAGTTTATATGCTGGAGGAATTGTATTCGGAACGGGCTATCCTACTTCCATAGGCGCGTTCCAGTCTACATTTGCTGGTGGCGATGGCCAAGCTAATATCAGTGGAGTGGATGTATCACTTACTCGATTTAGCCCAGATGGTCGTGCTAGAATTTTTTCTACTTATTTGGGTGGAAGTGGTGATGAATTTCCTCATAGCATTTATGTTGATCAACAAGCAAATCCTGTCATTCTAGGAAGAACAACGTCTGCAAATTTTCCAACACTTAATAATGATAGGGTCGGTTCACTTGGTGGGACAGATATTTTTGTAACGAAATTATCTGCCGATGGTACCGCATT
>CANGBH010000020.1 GCA_947451935.1 Chitinophagaceae bacterium | reverse complement strand
ACCATAGATAATGGGAATATTAATTTCTCTATGACAAAAAATGGAGAAGTTGTTCAGAAAGGAAATTCAAATCAAATGATTCATGATTTCAATAAGATTATCGCTCATATTTCAAATTATTTTTCACTCAACATCGGGGATATGATTTTTACTGGAACGCCTGCAGGAGTAGGCGAATTAGTAGTTGGAGAGGAGTTAGAAGGATTCTTGGAAAATGAGTCTCTATTCAAGATTAAGGTGCAGTAGCCAATTGGCCAAAACGGCATTTCTTTCTTATTCTATGATGTTAATCTTCTTTTTTGCCAAAGAACTTGCGTAGATTAGAGCGACTCAACAGGCAAACCATGGAGCAAGGAATATTTATTCAAAAATTGCAACGTCCTTTTTGGTTTCGATTTTTTTTATTGAAGGCATTGCCCGCCGCTTTTTTTGCAGGCATAAAAATTCATAGTCTATCATCTGAAAGCGCTATAATTAGCATTCGTTTTTCTTGGCTTACTCAAAATCCCTTTAAGTCAATTTACTTCGCCTGTTTAGCCATGGCTGCAGAAATGAGCTCGGGTATTTTGGCATTAATTCATTCACAGTACATAAAGCCTAGCATATCCATGTTGGTGGTAGGGATGAAAGTTGATTTTCATAAAAAAGCCGTTGGGAAAATCCATTTTGAATGCCTAGATGGAAGTATGATTCACGCTGCAATTGAAAAATCTATGCAAACCCAAACAGGTCAAACCATCACAACACATTCACGTGGATTAAATGAGGATGGAGTTTCTGTAGCAGATTTTTATATTACCTGGTCATTCAAACAAAAAATAAAATAGTTTAAAATGAAAATAGCATTTCATGGAGCGGCAAGGTGTGTTACTGGGTCAAAGCACCTCCTTACATTAGACAACAATAGAAAGATTTTACTTGATTGTGGTATGTTTCAAGGCATGGGACAGCAAACGGATGTTTTGAATAGAAATTGGGGATTTACTCCAAGTGAAGTTGATTACTTGATACTTTCTCATGCCCATATCGATCACAGTGGTTTAATTCCAAAACTTGTTAAAGACGGATTTAAAGGAAAAATATTTTCTACTCCAGCTACTAGAGAACTGGCAGGGGTATTGCTTGAAGATTCTGCAGGTATTCAAGAGGATGATATAAAGTATGCCAATAAGAAACGCAAGGCCTTAGGACAACCATTTTTAAAGCCATTGTATACACGCGATGAGGCTTTAGTTGCAATGGATCAATTTCATGTAGTGGATTATGGCAATTGGTTTAAAATTGAAGAAGGGATTGAATTGATGTACACGGATGTTGGACATATCATTGGAAGTGCTGCTGTTCATTTGCGTATTCATCATAATGGTAAAACTGAACAGTTAACATTCAGTGGCGATATTGGCCGCTACAGGGATGTCATACTTCGCTCACCTGAACCTTTTTCTCAAGCAGATTATATTCTTATTGAATCTACTTATGGAAACTCATTACATGATCTGCATGTGCCAACTCCTGATCAGCTGTTGGAATGGATAGAGCGTACCTGTATTAAAAGAAAAGGAAAATTAATCATACCTGCTTTTAGTGTGGGGAGAACTCAGGAGATACTCTATGCATTAAATCAACTGGAGTTAGAGAGAAGGTTGCCTGAGCTTGATTATTTTGTGGATAGTCCATTAAGTATTGAGGCAACTGAAATTGTAAAAAAGTATCCTCAGTATTTTAATAATACCATTCAAAATATTTTAAAGAACGACGAAGATCCATTTAAGTTTATGGGGTTAGAGTATATCAAAACTGTTGAAGAATCTAAGTTGCTAAATTTTAGAGATGAGCCTTGCGTTATCATATCAGCTAGTGGTATGGCAGATGCAGGCAGAGTAAAGCATCATATCAGTAATAATATTGAAAACTCAAGAAATAGTATTTTGATGGTGGGGTATTGTGAGCCACACTCTTTAGGAGCTAGACTTCAACAAGGAAGAAAGGACGTTAATATCTATGGTGTTAGTCATGAGATTCATGCTGAAATCGGAAACATTCGAAGCATGAGTGCGCATGGTGATTATGAAGATTTATCACAATTCCTTTCTTGTCAAGACCCTAAGTTGGTAAAGAAATTATTTGTTGTACATGGAGAATTCAATGTACAAACCGATTTCAAGGAACGTTTATTGAGAAAGGGGTTTACTGATGTTGAGGTTCCTGAATTGCATCAGGAGGTGGGGTTGGGGTAGATCGCTTAGCGCTTTACGCTGGGCGCTGGACGCTTAACGCTTTACGCTGAACGCAATGAATGATGAGTTGGAAGTTCTGAGTTCGGGGTTGTACCGCCAAAGTAATAATCAAAATTTCAATATAGATATTCAATACTCTGAATAATCAACTGCAAAAAAGTACAACTAAGAGTGTCCAGCGTTAAGCGTCCAGCGCCAAGCGTTCAGCGTCTACCAATCCCCACCAGCTCCGCCACCTCCGAAACTTCCACCACCGAATCCGCCGAAACCACCGCCACTGCTTCCTCCAAAGCCAGAGCTTCCGCCTCCGCCCAACGGGAAGAAAAATGGTGCTCCTAATCCGCTACGACCACGCCTATTGTACATTCCACCACCTCCGCCTCCACGCCTATTGACAAAAATGAAGAATAGGATCATGATAATCATGATTAATAAGCCAGGTCTTTTTCCTGAAGTTCCTTTTCTATTTGAATAATTTTCTGGGGCTTTGTATTCTCCTTTCGTTGCAGCTATTATAGCATCGGTGCCTTCATCTAATCCTCTGTAAAAATCATTTTCCTTGAAATTAGGTTTGATCTCATTATCAATGATGCTCTTTGCTGTAATGTCTGGCAATGCTCCTTCAAGTCCATATCCGGTGGCAATCCATATCTTACGATCATCCTTTGCAACTAGTAGTAGGATTCCATTATTAAATTCTTTGTTTCCAATTCCCCATGCTCTGCCCAATGCAACAGCATAATCGGCAATGTCTCGATCGCCAGTTGTTGAAATGATTACAACAGCTACCTGATTAGAGGTTGAATCGTCGTATGCTGTAAGTTTTCGTTCAAGTGATTCTTGTTGATCAGGCGCTAGGGTATTGGTATAATCAACAACTAGTTTTGGGGGATTGGGCTTTGCAGGCAATTCTTTTTCAATCTGCGCATGGACTGAACAGACAAAAAACAAGGATAAGCTAAGTAAGAGTTGTTTTATCATTTTCCAAATACAATCCCGTCGGATAGCTCGTTTTTATCATCTTTAGAATGGGGGAAATGTTCTGTTAAGGCAGTTCCTATGGCTTTGATCATATTGCAAATCCCATTCGAAATTTCATTCTGGTTAAATTGAGCAATGATTTTCTCTACTTCGTGATTCCAGAAGGATTGTCCAAGTCTCTGGTGTATGCCTTCATCACCAAAGACAGCCAATTGCCTGTCTTTAAGTGCTATATAAACCAGTACAGCATTTCTGTCTTGTGTTTGATGCATATTCAATTCTCGAAATAATTCAATTGCTCGATCAACTGGATTGATGAAACTGCATTTGCTTTCAATAAAAAGTCTAATCTCTCCTGAAGTCTGCAATTCAGCAGAACGGATGGCTTCCACCATCCGTTCCTCTTCTTCTCTACTGAAGAATGATTGCTTTTTAGTTGAAAATAAATTGAATAGGTTCAAGTTGTTGTTTTATTTGAAGTCTACAGTTGGTGCTTTTTCAGCTCCGGCTTCAGCAGCGAAAAATCCTTTTTCTTTGAATCCAAAGATTCCACTGAATAAAACCATTGGGAATTTCTTCACGCTGGTGTTGTATTCTTGAACCGCAGTATTGAAATCATTCCTAGATACTTTGATTCTGTTTTCTGTGCCTTCAAGTTGTGCTTGTAAGTCGCGAAAAGCATCTGTAGCTTTTAGCTCTGGGTATTTTTCCATAGTAACCAATAATCTTCCAATTGCACCAGAAAGTTGCCCTTGGGCTTTTTGGAATTCTGCTACTTTTTCAGGACTTAGATTACTTACGTCAATTTTTGTTTGGGTAGCTTGTGCTCTTGCATTAACCACTGCCTCGAGTGTGCTTTTTTCGAAGTTAGCAGCGCCTTTAACCGTATTGACCAAATTTGGTATAAGATCAGATCTACGCTGGTAATCACTTTCTACGTTTGCCCATTTGCCTTTTACATTTTGGTCTTGTTGAACCAAATTGTTATATCCGCCGCAGCTACATCCGCCAAGTAATAAAATGAAAGCAAGGATGGAAATCAAAACAATGTTACGTGTGCTCATGTATTTGTATATTTTTGTTCGTGCTTAAAGATAGATTTTCGTATCGAGTGGTTGCATCGAAATCAGAAATTTATTTAAAATATGGGTTAGGGGTTGGGTGTTTGGGGTTTAATACAAGTCCTAACCTCCAACTCCCAACTATTTAGTAATTGCAGCAATACCAGGCAATTCTTTTCCTTCAAAAAACTCTAGCATTGCGCCGCCACCGGTGGATACGTAGCTTACTTTATCGTTGAAGCCGAATTGGTTCACTGCCGCCACACTGTCGCCACCCCCTACAAGTGAAAATGCACCAAGTTGCGTTGCTTCTGCTACTGCTTCTGCAATGGCTTTTGTTCCTTGTTGAAACTTTTCCATTTCAAATACACCCATTGGGCCATTCCAAAGTATGGTTTTACTTCTTATGATAACCTCTTTAAAATCCTCTCTTGCTTTCACTCCAATATCCAATCCCATCCATCCTGATGGGATGCCATAGCTTTCGCAGTTTGTAGTTTTTGCATCTGCTGCAAACTTATCTGCGATAGTACTATCGATTGGTAGATGAATGTTTACACCTTTGGCTTTTGCTTTATTTAATATTTCAGAAGCAAGTTCTAGTCTATCTTCCTCACATAATGAACTGCCGATTTGTTTTCCTTGTGCCTTCCAAAAGGTATAGGCCATTCCACCTCCAATAATAATATCGGTTGCTCTTTCTAGTAAATTCTCAATGATCAGAATTTTGTCTGAAACCTTAGCCCCACCAATTATAGCAGTGAATGGCTTTTCAGATTTAAGCAATACTTTTTCAGCGCTAGCAACTTCGCCTTCCATGAGTAATCCAAACATTTTTTTGTCTGCATCAAAAAAGTCAGCAATAATTGCTGTTGAAGCATGCGCTCTATGTGCTGTTCCAAATGCGTCATTCACATAAACATCGCCCAGCCTGCTTAGTTTTTCAGCAAAAACCGGATCGCCTTTTTCCTCTTCTTTATAAAAACGTAGGTTTTCAAGCAGTAAAACTTGTCCTGGCTGTAACTCATCTGCTGCAATTTTAGCAGATTCTCCAATGCAATCATCAGCAAAAAATACCGCTACATTATTTCCAAGAAGAGTTCGTAGATGTGATGTTATATGTGATAGGGAATATTTATTGGTTGGACCATCTTTTGGTCTGCCGAGATGACTCATTAGAATAACCGAACCACCATCGGATAATATTTTTTGGATGGTTGGCAAAGCAGCACGCATACGGTTATCGTCTGTCACTTCGAACGCCTCGTTAAGTGGAACATTGAAATCAACTCGGATAAGGGCTTTTTTGCCGCCAAAGTTGAACTGACTAAATGTGCTCATAGTATTAATTTTAAAAAACAAAACCCGGCAGAGGGTTCTGCCGGGTTAATGATGTGGTTTATTTTTTATTTAGAAATCAGTTTTGCGAAGTAGTTAACTGTTCTAACAAGTTGACTAACATAACTCATTTCGTTGTCGTACCAACTTACTGTTTTAACCAATTGTTGATCGCCTACCGTTAATACTTTAGTTTGTGTACCATCGAATAGAGATCCGAAATGAATACCTACTACATCTCCACTAACAATTTCATCTTCAGTATACCCAAAGCTTTCGTTAGCTGCAGCTTTCATGGCAGCATTTACTTCTTCAATTGATGTCTTTTTACTCAATACACAGGTAAGTTCAGTAAGTGATCCTGTTAATGTTGGAACACGTTGGGCCGTTCCGTCTAACTTACCTTTCAATGAAGGAAGGACAAGTCCGATAGCTTTTGCAGCACCTGTGCTGTTTGGTACGATATTTTGAGCAGCGGCACGAGCTCTTCTTAAATCCCCTTTAGGATGAGGAGCATCTTGCGTGTTTTGGTCATTTGTATAGGCATGAACGGTTGTCATGAATCCAGCAATGATGCCGAATTGATCTTCAAGCACTTTCGCCATAGGGGCTAAGCAGTTTGTGGTGCATGAAGCACAGCTAATTACTGTTTCAGAACCATCAAGAATTTGGTGGTTGGTATTAAAAACAACGGTTTTTAAATCTCCAGTGGCAGGAGCTGAAATAACTACTTTCTTGGCGCCAGCAGTGATGTGGCCTGCAGCTTTGTCTTTATCAGTGAAGAAACCTGTACATTCAAGTACTACGTCAACTTGATGTGCTCCCCAAGGAATTTGAGCGGGGTCTCTTTGTGCGTAGATCTTTACTTCAGTTCCGTTTACTATGATTGAGTTCTCTGTAGCCTTAACATCTTGTTCAAACCTGCCTTGAGCGGTGTCGTATTTAAGAAGGTGGGCTAAAACTTGTGGGCTTGTAAGGTCATTGATGGCAACGATCTCGATGCCTTCCATGTTGAAGATTTGACGGTATACTAGACGTCCTATTCTTCCGAATCCGTTGATTGCTACTTTTACTGTACTCATGTTTGATTGCTTTGTTGTCAAAAATTGTGGCAAAGGTAAGAAACGGCTGCTTTATCCTTGCTTTTTTGCCTTTGTTTTCTTTTGAACAATATATAATGTGGTAAGTTTCTTAAATTTTTTTGCCATAAAAGTCGAAGGGCTTATCTTCGCCACCCGAAAAACAACGGCCCGTTGGTCAATCGGTTAAGACGCCTCCCTTTCACGGAGGAATGAGGGGTTCGACTCCCCTACGGGCTACTGAAAAGCTTCGATTATAATCGAGGCTTTTTTTGTGGCCATACCAAGCAGGGTTTTATTGCATCTCAATTATGATATTAGTTTAATTTTTCCTCTTAATTGGTGCACCAATTACACCTAGGTATCTTCCCATCCAATAAGGCAGAAGCCAGGTATCACCTGCGCTAAATAATACATTCCCATCTCCCGCTGAATCTAAGGTGAAAATTTGACCATTATGGCGGAATATCGGCAATTCACTAAGTGGCAATCGTTCTTTGGTGGTTTGTCCGCGGAAATTTTTTGGAATCAATTCAACATCAAGGCGGGTTGAATTATGCATGCCCCAATTTCTAAGGTCAATAGGGTATTCTTTTAAAAAATCGATTGATCTTTTCAAATCAAATTCTTTGGCCCCTGTCATCGCATAGGTAAAATTCCAAAGGGCATCTCCTTCTGGTTTTTCAATTTCCCAATGATCTTTTATGGCTTTGCGAAATTCTTCCTTCAGTTTTGTATTCAATGCATACGGGTAAAGCCCCCAATAAGCTAAAAAATACATTTCATCATCAGAATGATTCCATTCTTCTGAAAGTACTTTGCTCAATTTATCATTATCGCTACTACCGATTTCTTTCATTGGTCGCATGAGGTTCTCTAAGTAGTCAAATTTTTCCATCAACTCAATAGCCTTGCTTTTGTATTTTTCTTTTTTGGTAAACGTATAAGCCGTTTGAAGAAATGCAATGATATTGGAAGATGTGATTTTTCGATCACCAATATTTCTAGGAAAACTATTTACGTAATCAGGATTCCACTTCCCCCACATCGTAGGTTCTCCATCTACATCAATGATGTATAAATTATTGTCTACAATATATCCGATTAGGTCATCTAAACATTTGAGTGCTCTGGCTTTCCATGCAGTATCATCCACTAACTCCAATATAGCTGTTAACGCAAATACTTGTCCAACGGTTTGATCACTACTGGCCGTTGAACGCCATGTCCAGTTGTGATGATCTGCAGCAGACAACCATAGTGCAGCAGGACTACCCGTAATGAGTTCTCTTTCTTGCCAACCTGAATCTTTATTGTTTTCAACTTTATAATCTCGTTCAAAGCTTCTTGCAAAAAGTCCTTTTATTCCGGTTACAGTATGCAATCGTTCGAGTGCTTCAAATGATTCAAATGCATTTTGTTTTGCATCTGTCGAACCAGTTACTTTGTAGCGATACAGCTGACCTACAAGATACATACCTGTCCACAAGTTGTCACTGGGTTGATTATTCACTTGTGCTGAAGAATAATTATCTATGAGTTTAACCCCACTGCAATTTATTCCATAACGCATGTTTTTTTCCCTGACCTGCCTTTCATAAAACATCGCCTTGTCTTCCAAGGTCATTTGTTTCAAACAAATTTTAGCAAGCCCTTTTTGGGTAAGAACTAAAATATCATTTTCTTTTCCTTTTGTTATGGCAACAACATTATTGTCTGGTAGCCATCTTTGTCCAGCATAGTAGCTGTATTTTCCATCTGCATTGAGCTTAAATGCACCATTTGCTGATCCAAACCAAAGTTGTTGATCAATTTCTTCGATGGCTTGAATTTGAGGGCAAGGAAGTTTAGAGACTAAACTATTATTTGAATAGATAATGTATCCTTTTGACGTCCCAATGATCAGGTTGTTTTGCTTTCCGTATTGAAGTGCACAAGTGATGTCTGATCCAGCATAGCGTTCAATAATAGATTGACTTGGAATGAATTCAGCAACACTACTTGGGGAAACTAATAAAAAGCTATTGGTTGCTTCATGGTATCGAACTTGAATTAGATTGTTGAATTTGCCCGAGAAGATAGTCTTGCCATATTGATCCAGGTATATCAGATTCGAACCATCTGAAATTAAACAATGAAAATCTTTTCCAACAGCGAAAAACTTGGCATTGGGTAGGGAATGGTCTACTTGAATTTTTCCTGCCCATGCGTTGCTGAATACTTGCTTATTGTCGAGATAAAATGTTTGGTCTTGGTAAGTGGAGATGGATATAATTTCTTTTGTGAGAAGTTGTGGGAAGGAATTATCTGTAATAAATTTTCCCGGAAAAAATAGACTTCCTTGATCGGGGACTACCAATCCATGACTTGACACAATCCGAATTTGATTATCGCGATTAACAGAAAGCGTTTGTAGTGTAGACGTTTTCTTTTCGTCTGTCAAAACATATCGTATGCTATACTCTTGTGTATATGGCTTATCCTGGTATACTTCCTGTCCCTTCTTGTTGTATTTAACGACTTGCTGAGTGACATCGTTTTTTTGAAAGGCGTTTGCTGCTAGATTAAGTAGCAACAAAATGAATAAAGCATTGAACTTCATCGCCATTAGGATTTAAATATGCGATTCATGAGTATCCATTTTTCGCCATCCTTAGCCCAAGGCAGTGGGAGTTGAAACTTCCACATAAGTTTTTCCCATTCTGCTATTTTAGGGTTGGTAGCATCGAAGGCTGCTTTTTTCTCAAAGGTGAAATCATCCACAGTTTCTAAAATCATGAACATTCGATTGCCCGTTCTAAAGATTTCAATATTTAATACACCTGCATCAATATCATGTTGAGTTACTTCTGGCCAAGCATTTCCTTTTGCATGGTATTGCTCATATTCTTTGATTAACTCAGGATCATCTATCAAGTCGAGCGCTAAACAAAAACGTTGCATAAATAATTAGTTGAAAGGTGATTAATGTGAATGTTTATTTCTCGTTGAAAAAGCGATTAAACGAATTTATGGTTTGTTGAGCTGCGTCATCTGGCGTTGGCCATGGGAAAGCTTCTGCAGAAACATAACCGGCATAGTTTATTTCTTTTAATGCGTTGGCAATGTTTGTCATATTCGTTTGTCCATTTCCTATTGGTCTTCTATTGCTGTCTGCGAAGTGTACATGCCCGATATGATTTCCATGAGTCAGAATACTTTTTGCCGAGTCAACCTCTTCGATATTCATGTGGAATAAATCAGCCAACAACTTTACATTAGTTAAGTTTTTCTGTTGTATGAATTCCACTCCTGCGCCAAGCGTATTAAACATATTTGTTTCATACCTATTCAAGGGTTCATATATTAAAAACACGCCTTGTTCAAATGCGATTTTTTCAAGTATTCGAAGTCCTTCTGCAAGCCATGCAACGGATTGTTCTCGTTCTATACCATTCACAACATTTCCTTGCATAGATCCGATTATAGCCGGTGCATTAAATTGTGCACCAAATAGAATCATGTCCGATATAAATGAAATGGCTTCTTCTCTAATTGCGGGGTTTGGATCTGTCAACGTCAGTCCATGTATAACTTTACCTGCACCTGTTCCTACCGCAGCAAGTTCTAAGGAATGTGTTTTTAATAACTGGGTTAATAGTTGATCATCAATTGCATTGCCTGATGGTGTGAAGAGCTCAATCGCATCAAAACCAAGTGCAGCGGCTTTTGACATGCTCTTATCAAGATCATCCCAATAGATCCATGGACCTGTTTTGATTTCAGAAACAAGCGCGATGGTGACAGCAGATTTTATGGTGCGTTTAGTCATTAAAGTCAACCATGATTTTAGTAATACCTGTTGTGTTTGTTGCCCAATCAGCCAATGCTTGCCCTGCTTGATCTAGTTTGACCACTTTACTTATTACATCATCAACAGGAAACATTCCTTTTTCAAGGTATGCAATAACCTCAGGAAATTCTGTGGTGCAATTTCGTGAACCTAGAATTTCTATTTCTTTTCGCACAAATATTCCGGTATTGAATTCTACTGGCGACTTCGCATAGCCAATGCAAACAACCCTTCCTGTATACGCTACTTCATCTACTGCTGTTCGATATGTCAAAGCATTTCCAACAGCTTCAATGATGACATCTGGTCCATCGCCATTTGTAATGTTGAGCAAAGCGTCATGGAGATCAACGTTGCTTGTATTGATTGTATGAGCTACACCAATTTTTTTCGCAATCTCCATTTTTGAATCATCAATATCAATTGCAATCACTTCAGCACCTCTGTTGACGGCTGATGCAATGGCGCCCATTCCTACAATACCACATCCAATTACAGCAACGCGATCTTGGCTAGTGATTCTTCCTCTTGCTGCAGCATGAAAGCCAACCGTAAGGGGCTCTACTAGGGCCAATTCACGAAGTGATAATTTTTCAGATGTATAGAGGTCCTCCCATGAAACAACAATGAATCGGGTCATGGCACCTGGCCTTCTCACCCCCATGGTTTTATTGTCTTGGCAAGCGTTTCTTCTTCCCTTTCTACATGATATGCATTTACCACAGTTTAAATAAGGGTAAAGGGTTACGCGCATTCCGATTTTGAAGTTGCTCGGTACCTCAGCACCAATCTCTTCAATGGTAGCTCCAACTTCATGTCCAAGTATGTTTGGGTATTCTTGTAATTCAAATAAACCTTTGAATCCATTTAAATCTCCCCCACAGAAGCCCACCATCCCAACTTTGAGCAGAACTTGATTAGGCCTTGGTATTGGCTTTTCAATTTCCCTCAGTTCTGTTTTACCTACCTCCGTTAAAAATAATGCCTTCATTCTGTTAGGGTTGTTTGCGTGGGATATTATTTTCTGCTACACCTTCAAACCACATGGTATTTTTTACAGGGGCAACTATGGTTTCAATTTTTTCGAGTAGACCTGCTGGTATGTTAAAATCAAGGGCAGATAAATTTTGGGTAACATTTATTGTATCGCACATGCCAACAATAGTGCTTGAGATATCCGGATGATTTAATGCAAAGCGTATCGCCACATCGCTTAGCTTGACGCCATATTCATTGCAGAGAGAAATTAAATGAGGTTGTACAGCTTTGACTTTGTCTGGTGCATTATGCCATGCAGGAAGTGAGGCATCGGATAAAATGCGCTGCATCAAAGGAGCGGCATTCATTAATCCAAAGTCTTTCTCTTTTGACAGAGGAACAAGCTCTGCATTGATTTCATCTTCAAGCAAATTATAATGTGCCCAGGAAAGTACTGTATCAACATCTACCTCTCTTGCAATAGCTGCGAGATAATTAACTGGTAGTCCGGTGATGCCTATGAACCTTGCTTTACCAGATTGCTTTATTTTTTGAATGGCGGGTACAGCTTCATTAAGGACTTGTTCTTTGGTTCCAAATTCAATGTCATGCAATTGATAGAGGTCTACATAATCAGTTTGTAATCTTTCTAGCGATTCATCAATACTGTCTATGATTCGTTGATATGAAAAGTCAAAGTTTCTCAGTCCATACCTGCCGCATTTAGTAGCCAATATAATCTCATTTCTTTTTCCCTTGAGGGCCTTGCCTAATCTTGTTTCAGCAAGCGTTTCTCCGTAGAATGGTGCAACATCAATGAAATTAATACCATTGTCTATTGCGAGGTGAACAGATTTAATGCCCTCCGTCTCATCGCATACATCAAATGTATTTCCTAATGGGGATGCTCCAAATCCCAAAATGGATACTTCTAATTCTGTTTTACCTAATCTCCGGTATTGCATATCAATAATTTATTCTAAGAGGCTAATTCTCTTTTAATGTTTTTAAAAAGCTCACTACATCTCTAATTTCTTTTTTATTCAACAGCATATACATTGGAGGCATACTGGATGGAGAATTAATTTTGTTGGCTACATCAGTTTTCTTAATCAATGTATCTGCTTTGTCTGCTACTTTCATGAGGTAGCCATCGGGTTGTTCTTTTTGTAGAATGCCATTTATTTTTTTACTATTTTTTAATTCTAGTGTAACAATGCCAAAGCCAGGGGCAATGCGAGCGCTTGGTTCAATCAATGCTTCCAGCATTTGATCAGGGGTTAATCGATTGGCAACACCGTTTAATCTTGGTCCAGCGGTTCCTCCATAGTCATTGAATGAATGGCATCGAATACATTGAGCCGTTGGATGACTCCAGAAAATCTCATTACCTCTATTCGGATCCCCACCCATCAAGGCTCCTGCATACACAGCTTTTAAGGAGTCGGGCGATGATGCGCTATTTAGTTTTTTGAATCGTGCCATGAGTGTTTTCGATTTGCTAGAATCGATGGCGTCGGCTAATTCAAATTGAACTTCTGTAGGTAGTGTATGAGTTTCTAGTTGGTCGAGTAACTTGGTAAACACTTTTTCTGTTTTTGCGATAGGCAATGATCCAAGGGTAGTTAATGCTGCTTGTTTTTCTTCTGGCGTTTTGGTTTGAATAACATTATCAAGCAAAGAAATCATCAAGTCTTTTGAAATCTGAAGATTCTTTAATAAGTCTAAACCAACCACACGGACTTTTTTCTCTTTATCATTAAGCGCTAATTTGATTGCTTCGTCCATATTGTCTTTTTGCAATTTGGATAGTGATTTTATGATTTCTATCCGCGCATCAGCAGCAGTTTCTTTTTTCAATTGAGCCATCAATTTTTCTGTTGATTCAATTATGTTAAGCAATCCAAGTGCTTTTGCGGCATGAACACGAATCGATGCATCTTTATGCAAGATTAGATTCATCAGCATAGCGGATGATTTTTGATGAGCCGGCTGAATATTTCTTTTTATTTCCCCGCGGAATCGACCATCTACACGATCTAATACAGAAGGAGCTGCCCAAGTGCTTAATGCATCAATGGCTTCATTCCGCATAGCGACAGGGGCATTTTCATAATTGATATAATCAATCAGGTTTTGCATAGCCTGAGTTGTTCCAACACGTAGGTTTGCATTGATTGATCTTCTGATGAATGCTTCGTTGCTAAAACGATGAGCGTTTAATGCATTTGCTAAATCTGGCAATGCGCCAGTGATGGATAAATCATCATTAATAGCACGAGCTGCCTCTGTTACGACAAATTCATCAGCGTCTTGTAAGAATACTTTAATTTTTGGATCTTGTATTCTTCTTAGTGCTACAACAGCTGCAATGCGAACTGCACGTGAAGGATCTTTGCTTAATTCAGCTAATGGATCTACTTTGCCTATCCTAGCTAGTGCTAAACTCCCTGCATGACGCAAATAATTATCTTCATCATTATTTGTGCGAAGCATTTCAATTATTGGGTTGATTGCTGGTTCATATGCAATTCTTCCCAATGCTTCTGCAGCAAAAAATCGCGCACGACTATATTCATCTTTTAATAGCGGGATGAGTGCAGCGCCAGCATCCTTGTAGCGTACATCACCAATCCAACGTGCTGCTTGGGCACGTATTTCCGGATCACTATCTTTCAAGTAGGGTAGTAATACCGCAGCATGTTTTACATCTATTCTAGCAAATTGACTAATTCCCCAAATGGCATGTACTCTGGCTAGTTGATGCTCTTTGTTCGCAAGAGTTGATTTAAAAACTTCTAATCCTTTGTCCCCTCTTGTAGCCAATTCAAATTGTGCTTTTTGCCTAACACGCATATCTGCATATTTCAGCAATTCCTTTAAGGCGTCCTCTTTGTATGTTTTGAAATTTGCTTTGATTTCTTTTTCAGTATTTTTTCTGCTATTCATGTCTGGATTTGCAGCATCAAGCTTCCAGATACGACCATAGTTTTTTGTATTCCATCCATCTATCCAGTCGCCAATATACATAGCGCCATCAGGTCCGAAGTCAATACCTGTTGCAAGCACACCGCCTAAGATTAATTTCGATTCAGCAAAATCAAACGAAGAGCCTTTTGGTTTCAGCTTAAAGCTGTGAATGCCTGAACGTGCTGGGTTTCCGGTAAACTCTGCAATAAAGAAGGAATTGTTGTATTCTTTGCCAAGAGCAGTTCCTGGATTATAAAGCATGCCAGTTGGACCGTTGACAAAATTTTTAATGGTAGGCAAAATATAGGCTGCTTGACCTTCCCATCTAGGCACATACATTTTTTCATCCATCCAAACTTTGTATGAATTGTTATTGGGGTCATTGTATTTCCCAAATTGCCAATTGGTTCTCCATCCAATGTCTGCGCCATTCACTACGTATACAATGCGTTCACTTTCTCCAGGATGGTCACCGTCGTTATCTTCACTAATCATATTTCCGTATTCATCAAATACAAACTCATGGGTGTTTCTGTTTCCGTAAGCGAATACTTCAAAATCACTGCCATCAGGATTAGACCTCACAATAACGCCACTATTTGGGTGTGACCATTTTTTGCCATCTGAAGAAGTGCCATTAAATCCTATATCACCTATCTGCCAATAAATTTTTCCTTCTGGCCCTACTTCTAAGCCTGACATACCATGGCCACTAAATCCAACGTGAATGCCATATCCATGGGAAATGGATGTTTTTGATTCTGCAATACCTTGCTTGTTTTCTTTGATACGCCAAACATCAGGCCCAATAGCAACAAATAAGTCATCACCATGTTTAAGAACTCCACCTGCTGCGTCTGTTGTTTCATCATTGAAATCATCCACTACTAGTTGCGACTTGTCTGCAATACCATCTCCATTGGTATCTTCAACACGATATACGTGTTCTTTCTCAATTGTCATGTCACGCCAATCACGAGACCCATCGCCATTAACATCAGCTAGCCATTTATTCTTTTCACTATTTTCAGGCGCTAGTATTTTATGTAGGAAGGCACGTTTTTCTTCAACATCTTTTAATTGGATAGATGCGATTTCCCAATCTTGGTGACTTCGAATATCGAATTCAGAATTTTTCTGCCTGTTTGTTCTGGTATAATAAACTCTCCCTTGATCATCAATGTCTAGTGAAACTGGATCAGCTACTAAGGAGTCAATACCCCATAATTTTAATGTAAGTCCTTCTGCTAATTTTGGCGTGACGGTTGATTCGATTTTTTTAGCAAGTTCCGCCGCATGGGCAGGATTCATTTGATTGATTCTACTGTCAGCTTCCTTTTGTTCACAAGAGGCAAAAAGCATGGCAGTAGACAATATGCAATAGTAAAAAGCGATTTTAGAATTTGTCATAGCAAACATTGTTAGGCTTAAAGATAATGATAGATTGATATTAATAGATAGGTAGATCTATTAAAAATTGATCTGACTTTAAAAGATAGAGTAGGAGGGAATTTTGATCAATAGCCTTATTTACTCTCTAATTTAAATAGTTTATCGGTTGTTTTTACAAGAGGCTTATTTGAATAAATAAGGATATTCCAAATTTTGCATTCTTTGTCAGGTATACCCTTGCTTAGTGTTATCACAACATGATGTTTCCCTTGCGGCAAAACATAATTCCAAGTCAACTCGTGCCTACGTGTGATAAATGAAATTGGCAGGTTGGCTTTTTCGTAAAATTTACCATCAACATATACATCTAAGTCAAGGGACTCATTTGAGGAAGTACCTTCTTTTGCAACTTCTCCTCGAACTACAAATCCAGTGCCTTCGAAGTCGAATGAATAGTTTTTGTCAAGGTTGCGATACACATCTACTTTTTCAATTGGATAAAGCGCAGGAAAACTTTTTTCTAATGCAACAGTTTTTATGTTTTCCTGTAATATGGTAACTGAATCGGGCTGAATTTTTCCACCATTTCGTTTTATGTTTTCAATAGCATGGTTGTAGCTTATTCCATATACGTCATTCAAAGAAGTGGAAGTATATTTAAATTTAATGTCCTCAGCTTCTTTTAATCCTTGTTTCCAATACGCAGGAATATTTTTATATCCCAACATTGCACCAAGAATTCCTCCTGCAGAAGATGGATTGCAGTCGGCATCCTGTCCGCAGCGTGTTGCTATTTCTAGTGTTTTGGTGAAGTCTCCATTGCCGTAAAGAAGTCCAATGACTACATACGCAGAATTTACTTTTGCATCAATATTGAATGGATCAAAAACGCCATCTGGACATCCAATATCTTCTGCCCATTTATTCTGAACCTCGAACCATGTTTTTTTCCAGTCTGTCGGATATGCTTTGTTCCATTTTATCACATCCGCAATGCACTTATAATAATCACTTTCTTTAGGAATACTTTTAAGTGCTTCATTGATGATGTAATGAATATCTTTTGATTTGAAAGCAAGACTATAGCATGCTCCTAAATAAACTCCACCATAAAAGCCATCACCATAGTTCATAATATGGCCAATTTGATTTGATATGTTAGATGCTACATTAGGCATAGCAGGCGACATGAGCCCAGCGAAATCGCATTCTATTTGATAATCTATGCAGTCGGCATGTGGGTTATTTTTCCAGTTTCCAGATTGAGGTGGCATAATGCCATGTAAAATATTATACCGGGCAGCTTGATTAGCATGCCATAACATATATCCAGCATTGGCAAATGCATTGGCATGTGATGCTATTGGTGCATCCAATCCTTCCTTATTGAATACTTCAACAAATGTCAGGTCCATATAAAGGTCGTCATAGATGCCTGGATTTTCTGTCATTAACTTTTTTAGATATCCATCATACCATGGGATCAGCTGATAGGCATCAATGATGGTGCCATTATAATGAAACTCCATAGGACTTCCGAAGGTTACGCCTATAGTTTGTCCTGCCCAGCCCCCCATTATTTTGTCCTTCAAATCATTTTTACTAATTGAAAATGATTTTGGCTGTCCAAATACGGATGCTATTGTAATGGTAAAGTAAAATAGGAGTGTGTATGTTTTTTGCATTTCAATAAATTGGTAAATCAATGTAGTTAAATTTGGTATATTTTAGAAAATTTGGGTCGATCAAATTTCATTAAATCCACTAAGCTAATTGCTTTGATGTCAGAGGTCCTCGTCAATGCAATTAATATATTAGCTTAACTTCATTGCATGGGAAAACGTATATTATTTTTTGTATTCTTTTTATCAGTAGCCAGTATTTCATTAGGCCAAACCATTAAGCTATTGGCTCAAGGCCAGCCAACATCCATCCGTGGACTATCTGTTCCGAATGATAGTACGGTATGGGCAAGTGGCAGCAAGGGTTATGTGGTAAAGAGCATAGACGGGGGACAAAGTTTTAGGTGGTTGCTTGTGGCGGGTTATGAGGAGAGAGACTTCAGGGATATTGAAGCAATCGATTCGTCAACTGCAATCATCATGGCAGTCTCCGAGCCTGCCATAATTCTAAAAACAACTGATGGCGGTAAGTCATGGAAAAAAGTGTTTGAGGATAATACGAAGGGTATGTTTTTAGATGCTATGGATTTTAATGGAAACCAGGGTGTGGTTGTAGGAGATCCAATTAATGGAAAAGTATTTATTGCCGAAACAAATGACTTAGGGAATACCTGGACGATTTTAAAGGAAGATATTGAATGTAGTAAGCTTAATGAGGGCGAAGCTTTTTTTGCATCGAGTGGTTCAAATATTTTGAATTATTCAACTGTGCAAAATCTAAATAAAAATATCTTTGTTTCTGGTGGTAAAATTTCGCGATTATTTGTTGATGAAACCTGCTATAGCCTTCCTCTGCAACAAGGGCATTCGTCGACCGGCGCTAATGCCCTTGATTTATCTCCTTCTCATCGAAGGGGTATTGTAGTTGGTGGTGATTTTGCTAGAGATAAGATTTCTGATAGCTCTGCTGTGTTGTTCTCATTAAAAAAGCAGGTTTCATTTTCTATTCCTAAAATTCCATTACATGGCTATAAGAGCAGTGTTGCTTACATAACTAATAAAAAGATAATTGCCTGTGGTACATCCGGAGTTGATTACTCCAAGGATGGAGGTAAAACATGGAAGCTTATTGATGAAGGAAGCTTCCATGTTGTAAAAAAGTCTAAAACTGGTCCGTCTATTTTTTTTGCTGGAACAAAAGGTAGGATTGGAAAATTAGAGTAGAATCTATTTCTTGCTCCAATTGTATTCAAGCATTTTTATAAAATATCCACCAACCACACTTCGTGCTTGAAATCCTATTTGTTTTCCATCAAGTGTTTCATGCCAATCACTTAAGGGAACGCGTGTAGGCGTTTTGGTTAGGAAAAGATACATTGGGTCTACTAAGCGTTGAAAGTCTTTTTTGTCGTTTGCCAATGTAGCCGACCAAATTGTCCAATCACTTTTTGTATACGTTTTTCTGCTATCCAATGGTAATCCAAATTGATTTTGCTTTTTGATGTAGTAGGCAACTTCTTTATCGTACACCGATTGAGGAAACAAATCAAGATTCAGCAGTTTATCCCAAACTAAATTATACTTCTGACTCCAAGTCCCTTTGTTTTCGAATGTGAGTGTATAGTGATCTCCGTCCTCAGCTAGTTTCATCCAATCTGTAGCATATTTTTTTGCAATGGCATTGTACGAATTAGCTTTGTCGTTAAGTCCCATTGCTCTTGCCATTTGTGCAAAAGCACCGATTCCTGTGATGGCCTTCATCGATAAATTCGCGTTGCGAGCAAGGTGACCTGCGAAGTCATCTGTGCAAAGCTGATTAGCTGGATCAAAACCATCTTTCACTAAAAACTCAACCCATCGACTTAAGGTTTCCCAATGCTTTTTTGCAAAAGCAATATTATTCTCAGCTTTACAAATGGCAGCAGTAAGCAATATCATATTACCTGCTTCTTCTACAGGCATATCTTCGGGATATGTTTGTCCGTTTGCAAGTGGATAGGTTCCAAGGTCATGAGAAGGAAATGGCTTTGTCCATTTTCCACTTTCACTATATTGGATAATTGGCTCAACCATTCCTTCAAGTAAAAGGGGATTATAAATTAGGGTTAGCGGAGCGGATGGATAGGTTACATCTACAGTCCAAATGCTTCCATTGCTGAAGTTTTCTTTTTGAGGAAACAACACCTGATCATTTTCGCCTCTTACTAATTTGTGTGCTGCAAGTGATTGTCGATATGCCGCTATGCATAATTCAGCATATTTTTCACCACCTGCCATTAATGCATCATTATATAATTTTTTATCAAATGATTCGCATGTGCTCAATATAGATTCAAATTGACTAGCAGAAGTATTGAGCAATTGTTCCATAGAGCCATGAATTTTATACCACCATGCTTTCAAGTCTTTATTGAAGTATTGGATAGAGTATAAATCGTCATAGCCAATCATAATAATGGAAGAGGGTGATTTGTCTTTGCCAACCTTTAATTTCATTGAGCTAACTAAGTATTGTTCTTTGCCCGTTTTATTAGTGCTTCCTTTTTTATTTTCGATATTCTTCAGTAACTCATCGGTAGAAAGGGAAGAAAGTGTTATGGTTGAATTTGATGTGGCTAAGTACGCATGTCCCCAATCAATTCGGACATCATCGCCTGCTTTCCCTAAAATATTTTGATTGGCGACTCCTGATTTTACATAATTGACGTTATCATATTGTCCTTTTTCAAAATGTAGTGATTGAGCTTTTTCGTCCTTGCTAATATCTCCTGATACTGCAAAAGTAAGTTCAGCAGTATGCTCTTTCCCATCAATTGATTTCGCATTGAACTGAACATAGGAGACCGGTCTAGAAAGTAAATCCAAATCAGACGCAATAAGTGGTGAAGTGAAATTTACAGTGAGTTCAGTTGGGCCACAGGCAAATCGATAGGTTGTTTGAGTGGCTGTAACATTAACATCGAGCTGCGTTGCTTTAAACTGTCCACTTGTTTTCTTTTGCTTCCCCAGTCCTGCATCTAACCATGAGTTGCCTCGTGGATTGATACAATGCAAGGCCATGATGTTTTTACCTTTTTTTAAGGATTTTTTTATTTCATCAGATAATGGAAAATCTTTAATGCTTCCAACATAGCAATCGTCGCAGCTGTATGCTTTTATTCCGTTGATATATACTTCTACATCGTCGTCATGTCTTAATTGAAGGACAAGTTTTTCAATATTGATATCATTCAACTCAAAACTTCTTCTTACCCATATGCTTGATGTTTTCCATGGTGTTGCCACTGCTTCATCCCAACCATCACCAAATGGCATTTTTCCATTACTCCATTGCTGATCATTGTAATTTTCGTTCATCCATCCTGCACCAGGATCTTTTTCTATATATAAACAGTTCGCTGGAATGCTTGAACCTGTTGGAACTATTGTTTCACTTGGGTGAGTAATCTCCCCTAGAAAAGTGTATACTTTTTCATCAACTTTAATCATCCCAACTAATGAATTTTCAGTTCCAGTCCAATGTTTGGTAGCTGACCCATTTACATTATCTGTGAAAGACCATATGCTAAAATAAGGGTCGTGTGTAATCAATGGATAGGCAGGCATTTTCTTTACCTGTGCATTTATATTGAGTGCTAGCAGAAATTGAAAGGCAATAAAAATATTTTTTTTCATACTGGTTCTTTAAGGGATTCAATTTAGTGTTTCATATTGAATTTTCAATCTAATTGGTTATTTTCATTTGAATAATCTAACGATGAAAGTGATTGTTTGCAATACGCCGGGAAGCCTAACATACGAAGAGAGGGAGAAGCCCACTGTAGAGAAAGGATTTTCCTTAATTCGAGTTCGTCGTATTGGAGTGTGTGGAACTGATTTGCATGCATTCGACGGAACACAACCCTATTTTACTTATCCTCGAATTTTAGGCCACGAAATTGCTGCCGAATTCATCGATGGGGATGCTGATGGATTTATCATTGGAGAATTAGTTACCGTTATACCATATGTAAGCTGTGGGATTTGCATTGCCTGTAAAAAAGGGAAAACAAATTGTTGTAGTTCGTTGAATGTACTTGGTGTTCATAGTGATGGAGCCATGGCAGAATTTTTTTTGGTTCCCTCTTCGTTATTAGTAAAAAGTCAGGGGTTGTCCATTGATGAACTCGCCTTGATTGAGCCTCTTTCCATCGGTTGTCATGCAGTCGATCGAGCTGAAATTAATCCTGGTGATGATGTATTGGTTGTTGGTGCTGGACCAATTGGTATTGGAATTATTCAATATGCTCGATTGGCAGGGGCAAGGGTGATTGTGATGGATAGTAATGCACATCGACTAGATTTCGTAAAAGAAGTACTTGGAATTCAAGATAGTATTAATGTTACAACACAAAATGCCTCAGAGGTATTGAGCGCCATGACAAATGCTTCTATGGCATCAATCGTTTTTGATGCTACGGGAAATTTGATAGCTATTAACAATAGCTTTCGCTATATGGCTCATGCTGGAAAATATGTTTTAGTTGGACTTCAACTTGAAGCCATATCCTTTAGCCATCCCGAGTTTCATAAAAGAGAAGCTACTTTGATGAGTAGTAGGAATGCGACACGAGTTGATTTTGAAAAAGTAATCGATTCGATAAAGAATGGGTCAATAATTCCTAATACAATGATTACACATAAATTGGCTTTTGATAGTGTAGTTTCTGATTTTTCATCACTCACTCAATCCGGTCAGCATGTTATTAAAGCATTAATCAGTATCGATTAATATTTCATGCTTTATAAATTCAGTTCTGAACATCGTTTTCTCTTTGGTATATTTGTAGTGTGACTTATTTTAAACTGGTTTTAGTAGCGTTAATCTGGGCGGGTACATTTATTGGCACCCGAATTGCGGCACAAGTTTTTGGTCCATTTACAGGCGCTTCATTTCGATATGCGTTTGCCATTTTGTTTATGATTCCAATTGCACTTATTCAAGACAAAAACACCTTTCGTCTTACAAAAAAACAGTTCTTGCAAGTTGCTTTGTTAGGGCTTACTGGAATTTTTGGGTATAGCTTTTTTTTCTTCAAAGGGATGAAATTAGTCCCTGCTAGTCATGGCGCTTTATTGGTATCCTTAAATCCTGTTTTTGTAATGATTCTTTCTTCGATTCGATTCAAAGAGAAGGTAAATCCTATTCGGTTATTAGGTGCGATATTGTCTATAATAGGAGTTGTTATTGTCATCTCCCGAGGAAATATAACTGGATTGATTTCTAGTTTTCAGTGGGGGGATGCATTTATGTTAGGCTGCCCGGTCGTGTGGGCTTTATATACATTTTTTGCAAGTGATGCCCTAAAAGAAATGAAGCCGTTGAAGGCCGCTACTTGGGCCACCATCACTGGTTGGTTAATGTTAATGTGTTTTGTGCCTACAGAAGAGTTTCCTCTCCATGTTACCTCAAAAATTTGGATTGCACTTATTTATCTCGGACTATTTGGAACAGTCATTGCTGCTGTTTGGTACTATGAAGGGATTAGTAAAATAGGGCCTTTGCGTACCGCTGTTTTTAATAACTTAATCCCTGTTTTTGCTCTTATTCTTTCTGTACTGCTACTACATGAAAAATTAGAGCCACATACCTTATACGGATCTGTATTTGTTGTTTTGGGTGTTCTCCTTACCAATAAATTTTAATCAACCCTTCCCGGATAAACTTTCAATGCTTCCTCTAAGCAATCCATTGCTTGATTGATTTCTTCATTGTTGATCACATAGGCTATTCGCACTTCATTTTTCCCTAGTCCAGGGGTAACATAAAAACCGCTAGCTGGAGCAAGCATGAGCGTTTGCCCTTTAAATGAAAAAGATTCCAAAAGCCATTGACAGAATGTGTCGCCATCATCAATAGGAAGCTTTGTGATAACATAAAAAGCGCCACCCGGAGTTGGACAGTAGACCCCAGGCATTTTATTAAGTCTTTCAACTACAAGATTTCTTCTAGATAAATAGGCGGCTTTAGTTATTTCAAAATAGTTGTCTGGTAGATCTATGGCAGCTTCGGCTAGTATTTGCGCAAGGCCTGGAGGACTTAGTCTGGCTTGTGCAAATTTCATTACTGACTCGTAAACGAGTTTGTTTTTTGTTATCAATGCCCCTATACGGGCGCCACATGCTGAGTATCTTTTTGAAATGGTTTCAAAGAGTACCACATGATCAGGGATTCGCTTAAGTTGCATCGCGCTGGTTGAAACACCATCGTAGCAAAATTCCCTATACGCTTCATCAGAGAATAGGTAAAGGTTATTTCGTAAACAAATATCTTCAAGGCTTTCCATTTCTTGTTTGCTATATAAGTAACCTGTTGGATTATTTGGATTACAAATCAAAATGCCCTTCGTCTTTGGCGTAATTAATTTTTCAAATTCAGATATAGGAGGAAGGGCAAATCCCGTTTCAATATGTGAAGTGATGGGTATGATTTTTATGCCAGCCATAACTGCAAATCCTGAAAAATTTGCATAGAAGGGTTCTGGAATAATAACTTCGTCACCAAAATCCATGCAGGCCATCATGCCAAATACAATTCCTTCACTTCCTCCGGTAGTAACAATGATTTGATCAAAGTCAACTTCAATCCCCGCTTTTTTATAGTAGCCGACTAATTTTTTACGGTAGGATTCATTACCTGCACTATGGCTATAAGCCAGAATTTTAACATCCGCATCTTTTACGGCTTGAATCATAGAGGGAGGCGTCTCAATATCAGGTTGGCCAATATTCAAATGGTGAACATGAATGCCCTTCGATTTTGCGATTTCTGCAAAGGGGACCAGCTTTCTTATGGGTGAGGCAGGCATATTGACCCCTCTTTCAGATGGTTTAAGCATGGCGCAAAATTATATAATTTTTGTTGATGAATTTTTTAGAATTAAAGATGCATAGCCAGAAAACTGCGGTATTTTAATTTTAACGTTACTTCATCGGATAAAATTGAAAACAATAACTAATTTTATCCAACGTTATAGTATGATGAAATACCTGTTATTCCTGTTTTTTTTTAGTGGATCGATTATTCCTAGAATGGGGTATGGGCAAACGGGTGTTTCTAATGAGGTTGGCCAAGGGTTAGGTTTTGTTGAAAAAGTGTATGATTTTGGCAAAATTCCACAAGGAAAGCCTGTACAGCATCGTTTTCAAGTGATTAATTCAACTAATCATGAGTTAAATATAAATAATGTACATGCTTCTTGTGGTTGCACTACCCCTGAATGGAGTCATGAGGCAATTCCTGCCGGAGGAAAATCTGAGGTTAAAGTGGGCTATAATGCAGCGAATGTGGGTAACTTTGAAAAAACAATAACTATACAATTTGGGAATAACGGTCAAACTGAGGTGATTTCGATTAAGGGTTATGTATGGCCGATACCCGAAGGACCAGCACCTTTAAATCAAGCAGTCGCTACGTTAAAAACAATAAAACAATAAAATACACACTCCAATCTTTAAAAAACAAACAATGAAAAAACTTTTACTCCTAGCTGTCGTATTCTCATTCGGATTTACTGCTTTTGCCCAAAATGCAAGCAAAAAAGCTGAAGAGGTAGTGAAATTTCAAGAAATTCGCTTCAACTTCGGAAAAATCAAACAAGGCGTTCCGGTAACACATGATTTTCAATTTACCAATATTGGGACTGAACCACTTATTATCGAGACGGCTAGTGCTTCATGCGGATGTACTACTCCAACTTGGCCAAAGCAGCCAATCATGAACGCAAAGGACGATAAGGTAAAGGCTGGCTTTAATGCTGCCGCTCCTGGTCCATTTGAAAAAACCATCTTCGTGAAAATTAAAGGTGTTGACGCTCCTTTTGAGTTGAAAATAAGCGGAGAAGTGCTTTCTGCTGCTGATTTTGATAAGTTGCCAAAGAAATAGTATCAAATTAAATAATATCAGAGCGTTAGACCAGTTAGGTCTAGCGCTTTTTTGTTTTACCCCCTTCTATTTTATCGACCTAGGGGAATCTTAATTATTTGCCCATCCCATATTCTGATTTTAATAAAATTAGGGTAGATTTGTTACATGGAGCGTCCAGAAATCATTGATCAAAATATAGCTGATGAACTTTCATTTGAAGGGTTTAAGGATGCTGTTATTAATGATTATAAAATTGCATTTCAAAGTCGGCAAGCAAGTTTGATTGGAAGGAAAGAGGTTTTAACAGGCAAGGCTAAGTTTGGCATTTTTGGCGATGGCAAGGAAGTACCCCAAGTGGCCATGGCCAAATTTTTTCAGCCAGGTGATTTTTATGCAGGTTATTATCGTGACCAAACATTTGCATTCGCAACAGGAGTAGCTACTATCCCTGAATTTTTTTCACAAATTTATGCTGACCCCAATCCGATAAATGATCCACATAGTGCAGGGAGACAAATGAATTGTCATTTTTCTTCACCCTTTATAGATAGGTTTGGCAATTCATTAGACTTATCTGTTCGCAAAAATTTCTCTGCTGGGATGGCACCTACTGCAGGTCATTTTCCAAGAGCATTTGGCTTGGCTTTCGCATCTAAATTATTTAGAAAAATACCAGATCTTCATTTAAATACAGCACATTCAAGCCAAGGTAATGAAGTGGTCTTTTGTACAATAGGAGATGCCTCCACAAGTGAAGGACATTTTTGGGAAACCATGAATGCCGCTGCTGTAAACCAGGTGCCACTCGCCGTTTTTGTTTGGGATGATGGATATGGAATATCAGTCCCTAAAGAACTTCAAACTGTTAAGTCATCAGTATCTGAAGCACTTGCTGGGTTTGAAAAAAGTCAATACACAAATGGTATACTTATCTATAAAGTGAAAGGATGGGACTATGCAAGTCTTTGTGAAGTATTTGAGGAAGGTATTGGACGGGCACGAGCGGAACATATACCAGTGTTATTCCATGTAGAAGAACTAACTCAGCCACAAGGGCACTCCACATCAGGAAGCCATGAACGATATAAAACAGCAGAACGACTTCAGTGGGAGAAGACATGGGATTGTTTGTTTAAAATGAGGGCGTGGATTGTTGATAATGCACTGGCCGATGAATCTTATTTGGCTATTATAGAAGAAGAAATTCGTGCCACTGTTGTGGGCTATAGGAATCACGCTTGGAAACTATATGAAGAGCCCATTCAAATTCAAAAGGCGCATGCACTAAAAGTCATCAGTGAGATTGCAAGACAAACAACTAAATCTCAAGAAGTGCTTCAGCTACATAGAGAACTTTCAGACAATCCAGTCCCCTTTAGGAGAGATATCATGGTTGCTCTAGAGCATACCATTGCGATGGTGGGAGAGCCTTCAATTACTGCCCCAGCAAGCGCTTATCTTTCTGATTTGTTTTTGGAAAATAAAAGACTCTACAATACTCATTTACTTCATAACGATTTTGAAAAAATTGGAGAAGACTTTAAGGCTTCACTACATTTTACAGACGCCTCTCCATACTTGAATGGATATGAAATTCTAAATAGGTATTTCGATCAACTGTTTACTCAGAACCCATTGGTGGTTGCCTTTGGAGAGGATTTGGGGAAAATAGGAGATGTAAACCAAGGCTTTGCTGGACTACAACAAAAGCATGGTGTAGATCGTATTTTTGATACAGGAATTAGAGAGCTCACCATTCTTGGACAAGGAATAGGGTTGTCGATGCGTGGACTAAGGCCTATCGCTGAAATTCAATACTTAGATTATTTGCTATTCGGACTTCAAGTGTTGAGTGATGATTTGGCAACATTGCATTATAGATCTGCAGGACAGCAAATTGCACCTTTGATTGTGAGAACAAGAGGTCACCGTCTTGAGGGAATATGGCATAGCGGGTCTCCAATGGGGCTACTTATTAATGCATTGAAGGGATTGCACCTCTGCGTTCCCCGTAATATGGTACAAGCTGTAGGATTCTATAACACATTGCTCGAAGGAAAAAATCCAGGTGTTGTCATTGAGTGTTTGAATGGCTATCGATTGAAAGAAAGACTTCCTGAAGATTTGATTTCGTATAAATTGCCATTGGGCAAACCTGAAGTTATCCGAAGTGGTGAAGATATAACCGTAGTATCTTATGGATCTACCCTTAGAATTATTTCAGACGCAGCCAATACACTGCAAGCTCTAAATATTAGTGTAGAGTTAATTGACGTTCAAACCTTATTGCCTTTTGATTTGTATGGTATAATCCTTGAGTCACTTAAAAAAACAAATAGAATTTTATTCATCGACGAGGATGTTCCGGGAGGCGCTACATCGTTTATGTTTACTGAAGTTATAGAGAAGCAAGGAGGATATCGCTGGCTTGATGCATCACCACGTGTTCTTTGTGCTAAGTCTCATCGTCCAGCTTATGGTAGTGATGGAGATTACTTTTCAAAGCCCAATGCAGAAGAAATCATTGCTATAATTAAGGAGATTATTGCAGAATAGTTTTCTTCTTACGGAAGAAAATATTTTGCTTGCTCTGCATTTCCCGAAAAACAGTATTCGTTTTTTCCGAACCATTTGTATCTATTTCTTGCGATGATATCGTAGATAAAATCACGAAATGCTTTAGGAATAATTATAAATAAATAGAGCAGCCTCCAAGGATAAGGAAGCATTTTCATGATATGTAGAATTGCACTAGACTTGAAATGGAATGAATTGTCTTTGAATAAGACAACAGTATTTTTTTGAGTTAAGGATGCTACGTTTTCTATTTTGCTAAAAGTCTCTCCGTTTAGTGAAGAATATAAAAGCTGATGCTTAATGTCTTTAGCAAGTAAAAATGTTATAGTCTTACTGCAAAGCAAACAGTCTCCATCATAGAATACAATGTTTCTATTTCGGTCTTCCATGAAATGATTAATTCATTGTGTTATACCTATTTCAGGTTGTGGAATACCTTTTGAACGTCTTCGTCTTGTTCAAGCTTGTCCACTAGTTTCAATACTTCTTGTGCTTGCTCTTCGTCTAACTCTACAAGTGTAGTCGGAATCCATTCAACTTCAGAACTGATTAGGCTGAATCCTTTTTCTTCCAAGGCTTTTTGCATATTTCCGAAATCGTTGAATGCACAACGAATCGCTAAAACCTCTTCACCAGAATCCGTAGTGCTTTCCCCAAGTTCTTCTAAACCAAAATCAATTAATTCAAGTTCTAGGTCCTCTGCATTGATATTGTCATGCTTTAATTTAAAGACACCCATTTTTTTGAACTGAAAACTAACACTGCCACTTGTTCCCATGGCCCCATTTCCTTTGTTGAAATGGGATTTAATATTGGCAACGGTTCTTACATGATTATCTGTAGCTGTTTCTACTAAAATAGCTACGCCATGAGGAGCATACCCCTCATAAAGTATTTCTTCAAAATTTTCAATGTCTTTTCCTGTTGCTCTTTTGATGGCTGCTTCAACCCTGTCTTTAGGCATCCCAACACTTTTGGCATTTTGAAAACACCTTCTAAGTGCTGGGTTAGTACTTGGTTCCGGTCCCCCAACTTTTACGGCAATGGCAATTTCCTTGCCAATTCGTGTGAACTGCTTTGCCATTCTATCCCAACGGGCAAACATCGATGCTTTTCTAACTTCAAAAATCCTTCCCATAGTACAATATGATTTTAAATATGCTAGTATTTCTTAAGGGGATACAAATTTAAGGGTTCTCTATGGTGTAAAAAAAACCCGGATAAGTGATCATCCGGGTTTTTTCTATTATCATCCTCTTTACTTATTTAATTTACTGTGCTTTTTGCTGTATAAGAAATAAACAACTAAACCAAGAGCCATCCAACCGAATGCTACTTTGAGGGTTTCATTATCCAATCCATATATCATGGCAAGGCAAATCACCGCTCCAAGTACACTTACTACAGGTGCTAGAGGTGCTTTAAATGGTCTTTCTAGGTTTGGTGCTTTAACACGAAGTATCCATACACCTATACTTACAAGTACAAATGCAAAAAGTGTTCCAAAGCTAGTTAAGTCACCTGCTACGTGGCCAGGAACAAACGCTGCGAAAAGTCCTACAAAAACAAATAAAATAATATTTGCTTTATATGGCGTTTTATACTTAGCGTGCAGTTGGCCAAACGCTTTAGGTATTAAGCCATCATTACTCATGGTATAGAAGATTCTACTTTGCCCCATCAACATGACAAGAATTACTGATGAGAACCCAGCCAAAATTGCAACGGTTACCGCAGTAGCTAGCCATCCAAATTTTGGCATGCCCGTTGTGATTGCATAAGCCACAGAAGCCTCACGGCCTTTTTCAGGGTCAACAAAATCTTTCCAGTTCGCTACACCAGTAAGTACATGACCAAATAAAATATATAAGATGGTGCAGATTACTAATGAGCCTAGAATTCCTATAGGCATATCTCTTTTTGGATTTTTAGCTTCTTGTGCTGCGGTACTTACAGCGTCAAATCCGATGAAGGCAAAGAATACAATTCCTGCACCACCAAGAACTCCACCCCAACCATGTTTATTCCATTGGCTATATTCAGCAATCACTTTACCAGCTTTATCTAAAACTGGAGGTGTGTTCTCTGGAATCAAATAAGGAACATAATTTTCAGGCTTGATATACTGCCATCCAATGGCAATAAAAATCAACACCACGGCAACTTTTATAAATACGATAATCGCATTCACTGTTGCAGATTCTTGTGTTCCCTTAATTAGGAGTAAGGTTAGTAATAATAGAATAACTAAAGCAGGAGCATTGATCATTCCTGCGTGCAATACACCTGCTGAATCAGTAAAACTTTCAAAAGGAGAGTGGCACCATTCATACGGAATCTGACCTCCTAACAGTTTGTTTAAATACTCACTCCATGCAATAGAAACCGTAGCAGCTCCGAGTGCATACTCCATAATTAGCGCCCATCCTATAATCCATGCCACAAGTTCACCCATGGTTACATAGGAGTAAGCATAAGCACTACCAGAGATTGGAATCATAGAAGCGAATTCTGCATAACAGAGTCCTGCAAATGCACAACCAACGGCTGCAACAATAAATGAAAGTGTTACGCCGGCTCCAGCAGCTTGTCCTGCTGCGGCAGCAGTCCTTACAAAAAGTCCTGCACCAATGATGGCTCCAATGCCTAATGCAATGAGATTGCCAGCGCCAAGCGTTCTTTTGAGTCCTTTTTCTGAATTAGATGCTTCTGAGAGCAATAAGTCGAGCGATTTTCTTCTGAATAAACTCATAGCAATTAGTTAGTTAGTTGTTTGAAGGAATGTTGTAAAATAAATAATTATTCCAACACATTGATATTTATTTTGTCTCCATAATTAGCATACCCAAATGGATTTTAATGTTTATTTTACGTGACAATAAACTAAACCTCCATCACAGATGAAAGGAAGCGGATCAGGTAAATTGACCATGTATATTTTAATTGCCATGGTTCTTGGCATTTTAGCAGGGTATATAGTGCATATTGAGTCGTCTCCTGAAACCATCAAGGCGTTTTCGACAAACATCAAGTTGTTGACAACCATTTTTTTAAGATTGGTTCAGATGGTTATTGCCCCATTGGTTTTTACCACACTTGTTGTTGGAATCGCCAAATTAGGTGACCTCAAATCGGTCGGACGAGTTGGAGGGAAAGCCATGTTATGGTTTATTTCTGCTTCCCTGATTAGCTTGCTATTGGGGATGGTATTGGTAAATTTTTTCAAACCAGGTACTGCAATTAATTTAAGCACTGCTGATCTAGATGGCGCAAAAGATTTAATCGGTAAGACACAAGAATTTTCCTTTCAAAAATTTATTGAGCACGTATTTCCAAAAAGCGTAATTGAAGCCATGGCTTCAAATGAGATACTTCAAATTGTTGTGTTCAGTATTTTCTTTGGCGTTGGTACTGCAGCCCTTGGAGAGAAAGGGAAAATTATTGTAAGAGCAATGGATTCAATTTCCCATATCATTTTGAAAATGGTTGGGTATGTAATGAACTTCGCGCCACTGGGCGTATTTGGTGCAATTGCTGCGGTCATTGCATCTAAAGGATTGGAAGTATTTTCCTTTTATGGACAATACTTATTGTCTTTTTTAATTGGTATTGCTGCTTTATGGGTTGTACTGCTAACCGTTGGGTATATTATTTTGAGGAAGCGATTATTTATTTTAATGAAGGCTATTTCTCAACCACTTCTCATCGCGTTTAGTACAACAAGTAGCGAGGCTGTATTCCCTAAACTCACTTCAGAGTTAGAAAAATTTGGGTGTAAAGATAAAATCGTCTCTTTTATTCTTCCTCTGGGATACAGTTTTAATTTGGATGGAAGTATGATGTATATGACCTTCGCCAGCTTAGCAATCGCACAAGCGTATGGCATACATCTTGATTTGGGAACACAACTGACTATGTTGTTGGTTTTGATGCTCACCAGTAAAGGAATTGCTGGTGTTCCAAGAGCTTCATTGGTTGTTGTTACAGCCACATGTGCTATGTTTAAAATCCCACCAGAAGGGATTGCACTGATTATTCCTATTGATCATTTTTGCGATATGTTTAGGTCTATGACCAATGTTGTTGGCAATGCACTGGCTACCAGTGCAGTGAGTAAATGGGAAAATGAATTAAGCGATGTTGGCATAGAAATAGAGCCTATGGCATAGATAGCTGGGTATATGATGACGGATTAAATTATATTATGATAGAACTTGCAATACAGTGGAAAGATTTTTTGAACCCTGAATTTTATATTCAGCATGGTGGTCTGTGGCTTTTTTTGTTTATCGTTTTTGCCGAGACAGGATTATTTGCTGGGTTTTTCCTTCCAGGTGATTCATTGCTTTTTGTTGCCGGTATATATAGTAATGAACTCGTTTCAGAATTATTCAATATCAATAACGATGTCCTAAGTTTATTCTTATTATCCACTCTCGTCTTCTGTGCTGGAGTACTAGGTAATACAGTCGGATATTGGTTTGGTGCAGCAAGTGGAAAATATCTTTTTCAGCGAAAGGATAGTTTCTTTTTCAAGAAGAAGCATTTATATGCAGCTCAAGAATTTTATGAAAAGCATGGTGCTGGCGCTATTGTTTTTGCACGATTTCTTCCTATCATAAGAACGTTTGCACCAATCATTGCAGGTATTGTGAAGATGGACAAGCATCGTTTTTCTTTTTACAATATCGTTGGGTGTATATCCTGGGTATTGGTTATGTTGTTTTCTGGGCACTACTTATACAAATTCTTTTTAGATCGTTTTTCATTTGATCTAAAAAGCCATCTTGAAATAATTGTATTGGGAATCATTTTCGTAACCACTGCTCCAGTGATTATAAAACTAGTTGCTAGTGGCAAAAAGAAATAATCAAGTAGCCTAAGTTAGCGTATCAATTTTCTAGAAAGTTCATTTTTTTTCTGAAGGTTTCTTCTGTGAACCAGGCTGCTATTATAGCTATACACATGACAATTACACCGGTTATAATTCCACTTTTGATGAGATTCCATTTCCAGGTCTCTTGAAATAAATCCAGAAACATTAAGTTGATTAGCGGCAAGGCACCCCTAACCATATTTGGAATTGTTGTGGCAGCAGTTGCTCGAAGGTTGGTGCCAAATTGTTCAGCACCCATGGTGACAAAAATGGCCCAAAACCCACTGCTAAATCCAAGGAGTCCACAAATTAAATACATCATGGAGTCTGAATTATTAAATGTCGAAAAATACAAGAAACATGAAATAATGGTGAATCCATAAAACAAGAATAGTGCTTTCTTTCTGCTTTTGAAGTATTGACTAATTAAGCCAATGGTGACATCTCCAACTGAAATGCCAATGTAGCCAAACATGGTAGCCTTTCCGGAGTCTACTAGGCTGTTTGTATAAAGGTCAGCAGAAAATCGATTGCTGTAATTCATCAATATGCCAATAACGTACCATGTTGGAAGGCCAATTAATATGGCAAGCACATATTTTTTGAATCTTTTTGCGTTAGTAAAAAACATGAAAAAATTTCCTTTTTGAACATTGGCTGATTTTATATTAGCATACATCAGACTCTCTGAAACACTTACTCGGAGCATGAGGAGGAACACACCTAGTACTCCGCCAATTTTATAACATAGCCTCCAATCATTGGTCGCTTTAAAAATAAAATAGGCAAATACTGCACCAAGAAGTCCTACGCCTGCAACCAACGAAGTCCCTAGCCCTCTTTTACTTCTTGGTAGTAATTCACTAACTAAGGTTATCCCAGCACCTAACTCCCCTGCGAGTCCAATTCCTCCGATAAATCTAGCCCATGCATATTGGTCTACTGTTTGAACATAACCTGTTACAAAATTTGCGACCGAGTATAAGATGATGGATCCGAAGAGTACGCTTAATCTGCCTTTTTTATCACCCATAACACCCCAAAGGATTCCCCCAATAAGCAATCCTGTCATCTGCCAATTGATTACTTTGGTACTAGCCACAAGCAATGGAATTTTTTCATCTAGTACACCAAGCCCTATAAGACTTGGTTTTCTTACAATAGAAAATAGAAGCAATTCATATATGTCTACAAAATAGCCTAGTGCTGCAATGAGTATTGTCAACAGTATTTTCTTATCGTATTTTGCTTCAGTCATATGTATGTCTTATTATAAAATTGATTTTAAATATAATCTAGTTGCTATAAATTATGGCAAGAATTCTGAAATTATTGAGAGCAACTGGCTTTTCTTTTTATTACTAGGTAGACAAAAAAAGGTGAGGTATTATATACCTCACCTTTAATATGATTGATTAGCTCTTTGGCTGATGCTTATCCTAATACTTCATTCATAGAGCGCACTGCTGCTGCACTTTTCTCAAATGCTTCTTGTTCAGCGGCAGATAGTTCGAGTGGAAGGATTTTTTCCCATCCATTTTTACCGATGGTTACTGGAACACCAAGACAAATATCTTTTTGCCCATATTCTCCTTCTAATGCTACACAACAGGTAAATAGTTTTTTCTCATCTCTTAATATGCTACTTACTAATGCAGCTCCTGCTGCGCCTGGTGCATACCAAGCAGATGTTCCAATGAGTTTAGTAAGTGTTGCGCCGCCTACCATCGTATCGGCAACAATTTTTTCTTGTTGTTCGGTAGATAGGAATTGTGTTACAGGAATACTATTCCAGGTTGCTTTGCTAATCAGTGGAATCATGGTAGTATCACCATGACCGCCAATTACAATAGCATTTAAGTCGCTTGCACTACATTGTAAATGTTGAGAAAGCTGATATTTAAATCGACTGCTATCAAGTGTTCCACCCATGCCGATAATTCTATTCTTAGGCAATCCAGTTGATTTAAGCGCTAAGTAGGTCATCGTATCCATTGGATTACTGATGACAATGATGATAGTATTTGGAGAGTGTGCAAGGATGTTTTCACAAACCGTTTTAACGATACCTGCATTGGTGCCAATAAGTTCTTCTCTTGTCATACCAGGCTTGCGAGGTATTCCTGATGTAATAACAACTACGTCACTATGTGCAGTTTTAGAATAATCGTTTGTTGATCCAGTTATGATCGTATCAAAGCCTAATAATGCAGCTGTTTGTTGCATGTCTTGTGCCTTGCCTTCAGCAAGTCCTTCTTTGATGTCTAGAAGTACCAACTCTGTGCATACGCCTGCACGGGCAATATTATCAGCTGTGGTAGCACCAACGGCTCCAGCTCCTACAACGGTAACTTTCATGTTAAAGATTTATAGATAAATAAAATGTTGTTTGCGCCGCAAAGGTACTGCGTAAATGTGTTTTGGGTTGATAGTTGGATAAATTATTTCCACTAATGTCTATTTTCTAGGCATTTTTTAAAAGATGGTTTGTTCTCGTTTTTAATTTCGTTTACCTTTACGGCCTTAATCAATAACATGGCAAATACTTCAGACATCTCCAGAGGCATGATCCTTAAATTGGACGGCAGTCTTTATACAGTGATCGAATTTGGTGAAAATAAGACCGCAAGGGCTGCAGCCAAAGTTTGGGCGAAACTCAAAGGCCTTGACAATACACGAAGCATCGAAAAAACGTGGAATAGTGGTGATAACATCCATCCAGTAAGGGTTGAGCGCAAGTCGTATCAGTTCTTATATAAAGACGAAACAGGATATAGTTTCATGGATAGTGAAACGTTCGAACAGATCTCAGTCCCTGAAACCATGGTCGATGCACCAAAATTCTTAACAGATGGACAGGAAGTTTCTGTATTAATCAATACCGAAACAGAGCTTCCTATGAGTGTAGAGCTTCCTGATAAAGTCGTTTCAAAAGTTACGTATTCAGAGCCTGGACTTCGTGGAGACACCGCCACAAGGACCCTTAAAGCCGCCACAGTTGAAACTGGGGCAACAGTGATGGTGCCTTTGTTCGTCAATGAAGGTGATTTAATTAAAGTAAATACAAAAACAGGTGAATATATAGAGAGAGTGAAAGAATGATTTTTTAGCTATTTTACTCAATTTTTAAGTAAAAATGCCCCAATTTCAACCGATTTTGGGGCATTTTCTTTAAAAAAGCCCCAAATTTAATTTGGCTGAAACCCAATTTTCCCCCACCTTTACCCTCCATTAAAACCACTAAATAATATTTAAAGATGGATTTAAAGCACATTCAGGACCTCGTTAAAATGGTAAACAAGTCGAATATTAGCGAATTGACCATTGAAGAAAAGGAATTCAAGATTACCATCAAGCAAAAGGAAGACAAATACGTAACCGCAGCTCCTGTTCAACTTGCACAGCCTACGGTGATAGCTCCTGCAGCTGCTCAACTGTCTGCTGCCCCAGCATCTGCGGCTGCAACTGCTGAAGCAAAATCAACTGATAATTTATTAACGATAAAAAGTCCTATGATTGGTACTTTTTACAGGAAGGCTGCTCCGGGCAAGCCAAATTTTGTGGAAGAGGGTGATGAAGTAAGAGCCGGTACGCCTGTTTGCATCATTGAAGCCATGAAGTTATTTAACGAAATCGAAAGTGAAATTTCTGGACGAATAGTGAAGGTGCTTGTAGAAGATTCAATGCCTGTTGAATACGACCAACCATTATTCCTTGTAGAACCTGCCTAACATCAAACGTTATTTTTCAGGTTCATTTTTAATTTAATAGAATTGCATGACAAAAGATTCGAAGCTCAGTTTCAATAAAATTCTGATTGCCAACAGAGGCGAAATCGCACTTAGGATTATCAGAACCTGCCGGGAAATGGGAATAAAAACAGTGGCTGTTTATTCTACTGCCGACAAGGATAGTCTTCATGTTCGGTTTGCAGACGAAGCAGTATGTATTGGAAAGCCAGCCAGTTCAGATTCATATTTGAATATTCCTCACCTTATGGCAGCAATGGAAATCACCAATGCAGATGCGGTGCATCCTGGATATGGATTCTTAGCTGAAAATGCTCGATTTGCTGAGATTTGTAATGAATCTGGTGTAAAATTTATTGGTCCAACTCCTGATCAAATCAGGTCGATGGGGGATAAAATAACAGCTAAAGAAACCATGATCAAAGCAGGGGTGCCTGTTGTTCCTGGTTCTGGTGGATTGTTGGAAAGTGTCGAGGAAGCAATTGTAATCGCTAAAGAAATAGGGTATCCTGTTATTTTAAAAGCAACTGCTGGTGGTGGCGGTAAAGGAATGCGTGTTGTTTGGGCAGAATCAGAAATTGAAAAGGCATATAACAATGCTAAAGCAGAAGCCCTAGCATCATTTAAAAATGATGGTGTGTACATGGAGAAATTTGTTGAAGAGCCTCGTCATATAGAAATTCAAGTGGCAGGCGATCGTTATGGTACGGTATGCCATATGAGTGAGCGAGATTGTTCAATTCAACGACGTCACCAAAAGTTGGTTGAAGAATCTCCTTCTCCTTTCATGACAGATGAACTCCGTGAAAGAATGGGTGCCGCTGCAGTGAAAGCAGCTCAAGCTATCAATTATGAAAGTGTCGGAACGATAGAATTCTT
>CANGBH010000019.1 GCA_947451935.1 Chitinophagaceae bacterium | reverse complement strand
TTAACTAGCCTAGATGAGGTAAATTCAGCTGGCGATCCTTATTTCGCTGATAAAACGAATTATGCTATTTCTAGCTATGGAACAGTTGTTAATATTACTACTGGTAAAGCGCAAATTGCTAGTTCAAATGATAAAGGCAGAATGGGAGATCCAAACCCTAAAACCATCATGAACTTCATCAATAGTTTCACAATCAAGAATAACTTAACGTTCTCTTTCCAGTTTGATTGGTTGAATGGTGCAAGCCTTTACAATCTTACTGATCAGTGGTTATATCGTGATCGTCGTTCTGCTGATTATGACAAACCAGTTTCTTGGGCAGGTCAAGCGCCAGGTAATTATGTAGCGTATTACAATAGCTTGTATAATACAGTTGAGCCTGTGTCTTGGTTTGTTGAAGATGGTTCTTTTGTAAGGTTGAGGGATATCTCATTAAGCTATACAGTGAACAAAATTCCTGGATTGCAAAATGTTTTGAAATCTGCAACCTTTACAGTATCTGGTCGTAACCTTTGGACTAAAACCAATTATACTGGTTTAGATCCAGAAGCGGTTTCAACTGGTGCGGTTAACAGAGGAATGGATTCATTCGCATTCCCTAACTTGAAGTCTCTCCAAGTGGGATTGAATGTTACTTTCTAAACACAATAAAAAAAGATTTTTATGAAGAATAAATTTATTGTCCTTTTATCATTATCACTTTTCTTGCTCATCTCTGCATGTAGCAAAAAAGAATTGGATTTAAGTGATCCAGTAAGTCCAACAATTAGTTCAATTAACACTGAGTCTGGTATTTTCCCATTTGCATTGGGTATGTGGGGTAAAATAGGCGGTGGAGATTATATCGTTGCAGCCAATTACCACTCTATTATGGGTGATGAGTGTTTCATTCCATGGGGTAACTATGGTTGGAGATGGGGAAGTCAAGTGTATAAAATCACATTACCTGATGGAACTGTAATCGATAACCCAATTGGTCCAGAACAAAAAATCCAATTACAAGGTACTAACAGTAGAGAAGCAGCTTCACTTAATGCATTTTATTACGAGTGGCAAGCTATGTATTACACCATTGCTGAGTGTAACATCTTGTTAGCTGACTCAAAAGAACCATCTTTTACATTCAGTGGAGATGCTGATACTAAACAAAAAGTATTGCAAGCTTTCGGTTACTGGTGGAGAGGTTGGGCTTATTCTAGAATTGGTTCAATGTACATCGCTGGTCTTGTTAATAATTTTTCTGGTTCATCAAGTTTCGTTGAGAACAACTTCGTATCAAATGCTGATGTCATTAAAGAAGCAAATGCGAATTTGGACAGTGCTGCAACAGTACTTGCCTCAATTTCACTTAATGATACGTACACACAAATGATGGATGGATCTAGCAATATTTCAATAGTTCCGTCATTTTGTAATCAAAATGGCTTGATGACTCCAGACAACTGGAAGAGATTGTGTTGGTCAATGAAAGCAAGAAATCTTTTAGTGAACACAAAAACGAAAGATGCTAATGATGGCTTCTGGAATCAAGTAGCTTCACTTGCTTCTCAAGGACTTCAAGAAGGTGACGTTTCATTTACATTAGGATACACTTCTGATGCTACAAATGATATCTCTGGTGGATTTTGGAATTCAAATTTGATGTTGAGTGATGCCTTTGGATGGTTATTCCCTTCTGAGAGATTATTACAAGAATATCAACCTGGTGATCAACGTAAAGAAAGAAATTTTGCCATTTATGATGGTGGAATTAATATCATGAACCCAAGAGGTAGAGGTATTCATTATGGAACTACATGGTATTCAATCGATGCTGAAAATGGTGGAGAATATTCATCTGCTGATTACAGTGTGAACGTTGCTCAGTACCTTGCTCCATCATATGAAGAAAATGAGTTAATGCTTGCTGAAGCGAAAATCAATACTGGAAGTATCGATGAAGGCTTAGCACACGTTGACAATGCTAGAGCAGCACAATCAGCTGGATTAGATCCAGTAAGTGGTGCTGGCTTGAGCGCTGATGAAGCTAAAGAGCAAGTACGTAGCGAAAGAAGAGTTGGTTTATTCCTTCGTGGTTTATCATTCTATGATGCCCGTAGATGGAATGTAATCGCTTCTGTTTCTCAAGGTGGTGGTAGAGCTAATGCTAACGTATTAGTTCCAGATGGTTACGGAGATTTCGAACCACTTGCTGACCCTGCAGTTCTTCCATGTTTCATGGAATATAACTACATGGATTATTGGGATGTTCCGTTGAATGAGTTGGATTTCAACAAACCTTCAGCTACATCTGTACCAGTTAAACAGTAATTGTCTTCAAATTGAATTGATTTCAATTTAATGATATACTCGAAAGAGCCACTTCAACGTGGCTCTTTCTTTTTATAGGATACTTCAAGTGATTAGAGATTAGTAGATAGTTGTTAGAAGTTAGACAAACTTCTATTTAGTAGACCTAGCATTTTGAACAAGTCCTGCATGCATTATCCAATATCATTAAGGCATATTAATACTGCACAGAATAGGTTAAGTAGGTTATTCTAATCAATTGGCTTTGATTTCAGATTATTTACTGCGAAAATGAAGACCTTGTTAGATTGAGTGAATTACAGTCTAATCTCTTCTTGGTTCGCATCGAAGAAATGAAATTCAGTAAGGTGATAATTGTTATTAGCAGTTACGTTGACTTTTAATTTGTATTTCCATGACCATTTGCGCCTAATGGAAATGATTCCTTTCGTGAGGTATGCAAATAAAATTGGATGGACTGTAATATTGAGCGATTTATGCTTCTGCTCACTTAAATAGCTGATATTTTTTTCGATTTCATCTTCAAGTACTAATGCTGAAGATATTTTTCCAGTTCCCTGGCAAGATGGACATTGTTCTTGTGTATTGATATTCATCTCGGGCTTCATGCGTTGTCTTGTCAACTGCATTAACCCAAATTTGGTAATGGCAAGAACAGCATGCTTAGCCCTATCGGCTTTCATGAATTCTTCCATGGCTTCATGTAACTTCTTTTTATTCTCAGGAAGTTTCATATCGATGAAGTCTACCACTATTATACCACCAATATCACGAAGCCTAAGCTGTCTAGCAATCTCTTCTGCGGCCTCAAGATTAGTTTGAAGTGCATTCTCCTCCTGGTTGTTGCTAACGCTCTTATAGCCGCTATTTACGTCTACAACGTGTAATGCTTCGGTATGCTCTATAATCAAGTAGGCACCGCTAGGCAAATTAACTGTTTTACCGAAGGCTCCTTTTACTTGTTTTGTAATGCCAAAATGATCAAATATTGGAGCACTACTGCTATAGAGTTGTACTATATCGGCTTTATCAGGTGCAATACGCTGAATGTATGACTTTGCATCATCATAGATTTGTTTGTCATTCACCACGATTCTATTGAAATCGGCGTTTAATAAATCCCTAAGTATGCTGGTTGTTTTGGTTTGCTCACTCATTACTTTATGAGGAGGTACCGCACCACTTAAATTCTCTTGTATTGTTCTCCACTTACTAAATAGTGAATTAAGATCTTCATGAAGTTCTGCTGTATTTTTTCCTTCAGCAGCTGTTCTTACAATTACGCCAAAGTTTTTTGGCTTGATGGCTTCAATAATTTTTTGAAGTCTTTTACGCTCTTCTGAAGAATGAATCTTGCGTGAAACGGCAATGATATCATTAAATGGAGTAATTACTACAAACCTTCCGGGTAGGGAGATTTCACAACTTAGCCTTGGACCTTTTGCTGCTATGGGTTCTTTTAAAATCTGAACCAATACATTCGGTTTTTGTCCTAAGACTTCATTAATTTTTCCTGTTTTAACAATCTCTGGCTCAACGGTAAATTGAGAAAAGTCTTGTTGGCTTTGAACAGGAGTATTGATTGAAATTTGAGTAAACTTCAGAAGGGATTTGCAGAAAGGGCTCAAGTCGGTATAATGCAAGAAAGCATCTTTTTCAAATCCGACATCTACAAAAGCGGCATTAAGTCCTGGGATTAATTTCTTGACCTTACCCAAATAGAGGTCACCCACAGCAAAACTGGCATCAATTTTTTCATTATGAAGTTCAGCCAGTTTTTTGTCTTCTAGCAGGGCGATCTCAACGCCCTGTACAGATGCGTTTATGACAAGTTCCTTGTTCAATTGGAAAGATAAGAGGTGTACACTTAAAAGGGTGCATGACGGCTACTCTAGGTAACTGTCATGCGCCTTTGTAAATGTCTAATGTAAGAATGAAAAGTACTAAATACTATTTTCTTTTCTTATGACGGTTCTTTCTCAACCTCTTTTTGCGTTTGTGTGTGGCTATCTTATGACGTTTTCTTTTTTTACCGCAAGGCATAGTCAGTTATTTAGATTGTTATTAATTATTTTAACGAGGCAATTTTTTCATTTAATGCATTAATCAGCTCAGGGTTCTTCACATCCTTCAATCCCTTCTGGTACCATTCAATAGCCGACTTTTTATCACCAGCTTTTTCATACAATTCAGCCAATAAAAAAATAGCTTCTGTATTGGTCGGATCTAACTTGATTACTTTCTTGAACCGCTCAGTTGCTTTTTCTGTTTGTCCTGATACCAACCCGCCATAACCCAGCATGAACTGAGCAAAAACATTGTTGGGATCTTTTTCTGAAATAGACCTGATCTTTAGAATTCCTTCCATGGGAGATCCTGAAACGCCGAAGAAGTAGGTACTACCTAGCCCTATGATGGTTGAATCGTTATTCGGGTTGATTTTGAGCGAGCGGCTGAACAAGTCGTTGGCTTGATTTGCCATCCATGTTTTTAGCTCTACATCAGATATTCCCCGCAGCTCTTCCAGCATTGAGTGGGCGGCAAAGTTGAGGTTTTTTTCAGAATTTTCCAACTTAGCCTTTTCAGCCGTATAATAGATGAATGGAAGGTAGCTTTTTGCACTATCTCTCCAGAAATCTGATAGGGCATGAAAGTTATCAATGCGTTGCTTAACCAAGTCGCCTCGGGTTAACGCATCTTCAAGTTTGGTGAGGTAAGCTGATTGAGTTGGGGTAAGGTCTTTTTTTAGACCATTAATGAATGCATTGATCTCGAAGGACTTAGCTTCTTCTGGGCCTGCATGTGCGGCATGATCCTCGTGAGGAGGGGTAAATTTCCCAAACGTATAAATTCCAAACAGCAGCACTGCTCCAATAGCAACTGCAATCCATTGCTGTTTTTTCAACATGTAATTAATTTAGGCAGCAAAGTTACGGCATCAAGCCATTTCATCATCACCTTCCTGCTTAATTACTGTATCAATTTCAAGTTTTTTTACTTCCTGCATGAATTCTTTGGCAGGTTTGAACGCTGGAATGAAGTGGGCAGGGATTTGAACTGCAGTATTCCTTTTGATATTTCTTCCGATTTTAGCGGCTCTTTTTTTGGTTATAAAGCTTCCAAAACCCCTTACGTAGATGTTTTCACCCTGTGCAAGCGTAGATTTGATTTCTTTAAACATCGTTTCTAAGGTAACAAGTACGTCAACTTTAGGGATGTTTGTTTTTTCCGCAATTTTGTTAATTAGATCTGCTTTTCTCATTGTTGTTCTTTTTCAATTGTTTAGGACCTGGCATTCAACTAATTTTGCCATAGACCACAAAAGAGTTACGTTTTAGCTCTATTTTTCTCTTGAACGAATTGAACCCTTATAAAATTGCATAATTTTCAACTTTTTACCAAAAAAATATTTTATAAGTGATTGAAAAACAACAAAAAGCATGGTTTTCTGTCGCTTTATTGAAATGGAATAAAGTTAAAAACGACCGGATTATGCCATGGAAGGGGGAAAAGAATCCATATCGGATTTGGCTGAGCGAAATTATTCTCCAACAGACCAGGGTAGAGCAAGGAACAGCCTATTTCCAGGAATTTGTTACCCGATTTCCAACGATTCATGATTTAGCTCAAGCTCCTGATGATGAGGTCTTTAAGTTATGGGAAGGTCTTGGGTATTATTCTCGCTGTAGAAACTTGATCCAGACTGCCAGGTACATCAGTGAACAGTTATCTGGCACTTTCCCCAATACATTAGAAGGCTTGAAACAATTAAAGGGAGTTGGAGGGTATACTGCCGCTGCCATAGGATCTTTCGCCTTTGGATTGCCCTATGCGGTTGTGGATGGAAATGTATTAAGGGTGCTGACTAGGGTATTTGGCGTGGCTGACCCAATTGATCAGCGATTAGGTAGAGAAAAGCTCGATGAACTCGCACAGGAACTAATTGACGTCTCTAAGCCAGGAGTATATAATCAAGCGATTATGGATTTTGGCGCTACGGTATGTAAGCCTAAGCAACCCATGTGCACCGATTGTCCTTTTGCAGCTCAATGTATAGCATTAAAAGAAACGAAGCAGTCTTTTTATCCTGTTAAATCCCCTAAAAAGGCATCCCGTAATCGTTGGTTTTATTATTTGTTACTGGAACATACAGATGGGTTTTGTGTGCGTCAACGAACGCAAAAGGATATCTGGCAAGATTTGTATGAATTTATCCTTATCGAATCTGAAGACGTGCAGTCGGAGGTAGAGATTACTCAACCCAGTTATTGGGGACTAACCCCAAAAGAATTTCTTAGTACTAAACGTACTGTTTCTGATGAGATGATTCATGTACTAAGTCATCAGCGTATTCATTGTCGTTTTGTTCATCAGGTTGTCAAATCTAAGATTCAACTTGATGGATATCATTGGGTTTCCCACAGTGAATTCAAACAACTGGCTTTTCCTAGAATGATTACACGTTATCTTGAATCCAAGATTCAATAATAGGTTATTCGATGTTTGATGCTTATTTCATTAATTTTAGTCTTTAAATAAATCGTCAGCCTATTTAAAGTTCACGATACGCTAACTCTTCCTATGTATTCCACGCTACAACATAATGCTACTATTTTTTTAATGGCTACTTTACCACAGACGACTATGGTTATGCTATTGATTTTATTGGTAATTAGCTTATTCATGCTTTTCATGAATTCTGGAGCTGAGATTGCATTTTTTTCGATTGGACACAAGGACCTCAAGACACTGCGTGCTAAAAAATATCCAGGTTCAAGTAGGATTCTTAATTTACTTCAGAAGCCACAGCACCTCATGTCATCTATGTTGGTGGGAAATATGGTGTTTCGTTTATTGATCATACTTCTTTGCAGTTATTTGTTACGGGATGAATATTTTTCGTTGATCACTGGTCCATTGCTCTTCATTCTTCGCATGATTATTTCAATCTTTGTTCTGTTGCTGTTTGGGGAATTCTTACCTAAAGTATGGGCCGCCAATAACCCTATTCGCTTTGCATTTTACTCATCAACATTTGTGCATGTAAGTTTTTGGCTATTTAGACGGCCAGGCAGTTGGTTTACTACCATGACAGACAAGCTAGAGAGGTCATTGGGAATTGATAATGATGTCAATACGAGATTAGAACAGATTGATGAAGTCATGAATTCAACGTCTGCAGTATATACTTCAGAAGAAGAAAAAAACATTCTAAAGGGAATTGCTCAATTTGGAAATATTACTGTGCGCCGGGCAATGAGAAGTCGACTCGATGTTCAGGGCATAGAATCAAGTATTTCATTTGCTGAACTTAAAAACAGGGTAGCAGAACAACAGTATTCTCGATTTCCCGTATTCAATGGGAGTTTAGATAGCATTATAGGAATGATTCATTCAAAGGATCTACTTCCTTACCTTGATCATAGTGATGATTTTGAATGGAAACAACTCATCCGTAGTCCGTTTTTCATTCATGAGCAAATGTTAGTTGAAGATCTGCTTAAGTCGTTTCAAGCCAATAGGATTCACTTTGCTGTTGTTGTAGATGAGTTCGGGGGTACAGAAGGGATAATTACTATGGAGGATATTCTTGAAGAGATTGTTGGGGAAATTCGAGACGAATATGATGAAGAAGATTCAGTTAATATTCGCATAGATGATTTTAATTTTATTTTTGAAGGCAAGCTCATGATTAATGAAGCGTGTAAAATCATGAAGATGCCCAACAAAATTTTTGATGCCATTCGAGGCGATAGTGAAACAATCGCAGGACTAGTTCTTGAGCTTGCTGGTAAATTTCCAGATGTTGGTCAGGAATTGACAGCGCAAGATTTCACCTTCACTATTTTGGAAGCTGCACAAAACCGCATATTGAAAGTAAAAATTTCAATTGCTCCTCAATTGCATTAATGTATGATGACTAAATGTATGAAGCATACTATCTTGATTTTTATGGTGGGGTTAGCTATTTCTTGCAATAGCGATTTTACGCCTAAGCCGAGGGCGTATTATAATATTGAATTGCCCAAGCATTCTTATAAAATGTTTGATGAAAAATCTTTTCCATATTCCTTTGAGTATCCTGTATATGCTAGTATTTCAAAAGAGGGCGATAGCACTGGAGCAAACCCATATTGGATTAATGTTAATTTTGAAAAATTTAATGGCCACATTTATATTAGCTATAAGCAGATTAATGCAAATTCTGTTTATAAAGTAAAAACATCATCAGGTTATAAAGATTCATTAGTGAAAAATACCTTTGAAGGACTAAGAGAAGAATCATATAAGTTAACATATAAGCATACCGTGAAAGCTAGCGGTATTGTTGATTCATCTTTTGTTTCTGACCATGGATCAACGGGTGTGTATTTTTATGTTGCTGGTGATGCTGCTACTTCACGTCAATTTTATATTACCGACACCACCAATCATTTTCTTCGTGGTGCATTGTATTTCGATGCTGCACCCAATGCAGATTCATTATCTATGGTGAGTGATTTTTTGGATGTGGATATGAAGCATTTGGTGAAGACGTTTAAATGGAAGGGAAAGTAAATACAGAAAAGGGGCAAAGGCACGGAGGAGGCAATAGTAAAAAGCGTTCAGCGTCCAGCGTTGAGCGTCAAGCGAACAACCCCCAACCTCGAACTCCCAACACATAGCGTCCAGCGATCAGCGTCCAGCGTTTAGCGATAAGCGATCAACCCCCAACGCGACTAAGGATACTCAATACGAGCTGCAACTTGATTCATTTCCTTTTTTATCTCATCATTGCATAAGTTGCTGATACTTCCCTCATGTGTATGCTTGAGTGGTTTGGTTGTATCGTAATTGAATTCACCTTTATCAATTTGATTGCCGATTTGAGCATAGGCATCTCTGAATGGAATACCTTGATTTACCAATTCATTGAGCGCTTCAACGCTGAACAGGTATTTGTATTTTTCATCCTGGAGTATATTCTCTCTCACTGAAAGTGATTCAAACATGAGTTTAAGAACTTGAATGCATGAACTTAATTCTGCCATAGCAGGAAATAATATTTCCTTTGTTAATTGCATCTCCCTGTGGTAACCTGATGGAAGATTGTTGATGAGTAAGCTTAGTTCGTTTGGTATAGATTGTATACGGCTACACTTACCCCTTACTAATTCAAATACATCTGGATTTTTTTTATGCGGCATGATGCTACTTCCTGTAGTAAGTTCATCAGGAAAGTGGATGAAGCCAAAGTTTTGATTCATGAACAAACAACAATCCATGGATAGCCTACCTAATGTTGAAGCGACAGATGCAATAGCAGTTGAAACCAATTTCTCGGTTTTCCCTCTGCTCATTTGAGCGTAAATGGAATTGTAGTTAAGCGTTTTGAATTTTAATAGCGAAGTTGTACGTGCTCTGTTTAGAGGAAATGATGAACCATATCCTGCACCACTACCGAGTGGATTTTTGTTCGTGATAGTCCATGCTGTGGCTAAAAATTCCATATCATCAACCAAGCTTTCAGCATACGCCCCAAGCCAGAGTCCTATTGATGACGGCATGGCAATTTGTAAATGAGTATAACCCGGTATCAACGTGTTTTTATGTTTCTCGCTTTTCTCAATAAGAAGGTCAAATAGTTGTACAATTTCTTGTTTGAGTTCAAAAAGGCTAGCCCGCAAAAATAATTTAATGTCAACTGCAACTTGATCATTTCTGCTTCTTCCGCTATGTATCATTTTCCCAGCCTCTCCGATTCGTTGAGTCAGCATCCATTCTACTTGGGAGTGAATGTCTTCAGAAGCGGGATCTATGGCAAATTCACCCGATTCAATTTCACTGAGGATGGTTTTCAATCCTTCAACGGCCTTTTGGGCGTGTGTTTGGTCCATCATTCCATTTTCACCTAGCATGGTTACATGCGCAATAGAGCCTAATACATCGTACTTAGCCATGAGGATATCGAAATCTCGGTCATGACCAACAGTAAACTGTTCTATCATTTCAGCTGTCGATGTTTTTTCTTTGCTCCAGAGTTTCATATTAACTTTTTTAATCCAAATACATTTAGCAAAAGGCTGCAGTTTCTTCTAGTAGTTGAATATACCCTTTGATGCCTTCTTCGATCTCATTGATATAAATATATTCATTTGCGGTATGACTTCGTGCAGAATCTCCTGGGCCGATTTTTAACGCAGGGAAATTCATTAATGCTTTGTCTGATGTGGTTGGTGAACCATAATATGTTTTGCCGAGTTTGGTTCCAGCTTTTACAATAGGATGATCAAGAGAAATCATATTTGATTTCAGTCGGAAGCTTCTAGGTGTTAGTTCACTTTTTAACGTGCTGTGAAGTTGGTCTAAAATTTCTTCAAATGTATAGAGTTCATTCACTCTAATATCGATAGTGTATTTGCATATTGATGGGACTACATTATGTGCCTTGTTTTCCGTTTCAATTACAGTGACCGACATGGTAGTTTTTCCAGTAAGAGGAGATACTTTGTTGAATCTGAACGATTCAATGTGTTCAACGTCATCAACTGCAATACTGATTGCATTGATTCCTTCCTGACGAGCAGCATGTCCAGCCTTGCCTATGGCAACAGCATCTACAACAAGTAAACCTCTTTCAGCAATAGCCATTTGCATTTGGGTAGGCTCTCCAACCAATGCACCGAAAATATTGCTTCCTTGTAGGGCTTCTCTAAACTCACTGTCTTTCAATAATAGTTCAATACCATCATTGCCTGAAATTTCCTCTTCTGCTGTAGCAGTAAGAACCAAGTTAAATGGTAGATCTTTCCTTTCATGTAAATGTAAGAAGGTAGCTATTAGAGAAACCAATGGGCCGCCTGCATCATTGCTACCCAAACCGATTATTTTCCCATCAATTTCTATAGGAGTGAATGGATCTGAATTATATCCTTTAGCAGGTTTTACTGTATCATGATGAGAATTTAAAAGGATGGTTCCTTTTAAGGGGTCAAAATACTTATTGATTGCATAAATGTTGTTTAGCAACCTTTTTGTTGCAATTTTTTTGTCCTGAAGAAATTTTTCAATCAGGTCAGCCACTGGCTTTTCCTCCTTACTAAACGAAGGAGTTGCGATCATATTTTTTAATAGTGCTATGACGTCTGATGAATAAGATGTATTTGTTGACATAATTTATATTTATGGGTAAATCAGCAAATAGTAGTTCCGCTTTTGCCATTGGTTAGTTGATCCAATTGCATAGCATCGCCTATAATTACTTTGTTTACTCCGGCATGAATTGCTTCAAAGGCATTATCCAGTTTAGGAATCATACCTGCAAAGATTGAGTTTTCGGTTTTTAATTTTTCGAATGTTGTTTTATCAAGCACTGGTATGACACTATCTTCATTTGTTATATCTAGGAGTACTCCTTTTTTTTCAAATGAATAGATTAAGGTTGTTTCCATTTCGGTTGACATTGCTTTGGCAATTTCTTGCGCAATCGTATCGGCATTTGTGTTGAGTAGTTGACCATTCTTATCGGCAGTGATTGGTGCAATTACGATAGTCAACTCTTGCTTTAATAAGGAGCTAATGAAACCAATATTAATTTCATCAATATCGCCGACAAACCCAAAGTCAATGCTGGGGTGAATTCTTTTATGTGCCTTTATTGTTTCTCCATCTGCACCAGTTAGTCCAATCGAAGGGCATTTTAGAGCGTTCAGTGAGGCTACGATGTTTTTATTGATATAGCCAGCATAAACCATGGTGACTATCTTCAATGTCTCGCTGTCGGTTACACGTCTTCCATCAATCATCTGTTGAGGGATGTTCAATGTTGCTGCAAGTTTCGTAGCAAGTTTACCACCACCATGCACTAATATTTTTTTTCCTTTTAGCATTGAAAAAGAGGAAAGAAATGCCTTGAGCTTGGCTTCATCATCGATGATATTACCCCCTACTTTAATAATATGTAGTAGTTCTTTGCTCATTTTATGTTGTTGGCCATAGTATGTAAAATTTCTGCAATGACTGCCTGTGCAGCCCATACCCTGTTCGATGCCTCTTTTGTAATAAGGCTGTTTGGTCCGTCCAATACTTCATCAGACAATTCAACATTTCTTCTTACCGGTAAGCAATGCATAACCTTAGCGTTGTTTGTCTTTTTTAGTTTCTCTTGCGTAAGCATCCAAGATTGATCTGTACTTAATACTTGACCATAGTCATTGTAAGCGCTCCAGTTTTTGACGTATATAAAATCAGCCTCTGCTAGAGCCTTATCTTGGTCGTGAACAATGGCTGCCCCTTTTGTATACTCTTCATTCAGCTCATATCCTTCTGGGTGTGTGATGACAAAATCGGCTTCACCCCATTTGTTCACCCATTGGGCAAAGCTGTTTGCAACACATTGTGGTAATGCTTTTACATGTGGGGCCCAGGTTAGAACGATTTTTAATTTTTTATTTGCAAGGTTTTGCTCAGCGACTGACTCTTTTATGGTTATTAAATCGGTAAAGCTTTGAAGAGGATGCATGGTGGCACTTTCCAGACTTATAACTGGTATGCCTGCATATTTTATGAATTGATTTATGATTAGCTCATTATTGTCTTCTTCTTTATTGAGTAGGCTTGGAAATGTTCTTACCGCCAAGATATCGAAGTAATTGCCTAGAATAGGGGCAGCATCTTTTACATGTTCTACTGTAGTGCCATTCATGATTGCCCCATCTTCAAATTCTAGTGCCCACCCTTCCTGGCTTAGGTTAAAAATAACAGACTCCATCCCAAGCTGCTTTGCAGCAACTTGTGTACTCAGTCTGGTACGCATGCTCGGATTTAAGAACAGGCATCCAATTCGTTTGTGTTTACCTAAATTTTCATCCTTCCAAGGATTTGCTTTGTAGTCAAGTGCTTTTTGAATGAGTGCCGGGATATCCGGAACATCATTGGCTGAAATGAATTGTTTCATGATAGCGTTATGGTTGATATGCTGCAATGGCTTGTTTCAAGGTTGAAATAAATAAGGATGCATCTTCTAAGGATAATCCAAGCGAAGGAAGTAATCTGATTACATTCGGTTTGGCTTCTCCGGTAAAAATTCGATATTTAAAAAGAAGGTCTTTTTTTAAATTTTTGTGTGATTCTGGAACGTCAAATCCTATCATTAATCCTCTTCCTCTTGTTCCACTCAACTCAGTAATGGATTTCAATTCATTCTGAAGGTACTTCCCAATCATTTCAGCATTCTGCATTAACGATTCAGATTCGATAACTTCTAACACGGCAAGAGCAGCAGCACAGGCAAGGTGATTCCCTCCAAATGTTGTGCCCAACATGGAGTGTTTTGCTTTAAATTTTGGAGAGATGATTATACCGCCGATAGGAAATCCATTACCCATGCCTTTAGCCATAGAGTATATGTCGGCATCTACTCCAGCATGATCATGACTGAAAAATTTACCTGATCGGCCATAACCACATTGAACACTGTCTGCTATATATACAGCGCCGTATTGATCACATAAACTTCTTATGGTGAGGAGAAACTCATTGCTCGCCACATTAATGCCCCCTACGCCCTGAATGCCTTCTACAATGACCGCTGCTATTTCATTACCATGTTGTTTGAAATAAACGGTAAGTGAATCAGCATCGTTGAATGGAAGGAATGTGATGTTGTTGGTTTCATTTACAGGCGCAACAATGGATGGATTATCTGTAGCGGCTACTGCAAGTGATGTTCTGCCGTGGAATCCTTTTTTGAAGGCAATAATTTTCTTTCTATTGGTATGAAATGACGATAGCTTAAGTGCATTTTCATTTGCCTCTGCTCCAGAGTTGCATAGAAATAAATCAAAATTTTTTTTGCCAGACACTTCTCCAAGTTTTGCTGCAAGTTCTTCTTGGATAGGGATCTTAATTGAGTTTGAGTAAAAGGCGATTTTGTTCAGTTGTGTTTCGATTCTATTTACCCAGTGTGGATGCGTATGACCTATGCTAATGACTGCATGTCCTCCATAGAGGTCCATATATTCATTGTCATTATTATCCCAAACTCTTGATCCTTTTGCTTTGGAAATAACGATGTCGTTAATTGGATATACGTCGAATAGTTTCATTATGACTTATAAAGATTGTTTGCAATATCTGCAGATAATTTAATGCCTTTTATCATTGCAGAACTTAAGCCTTGATGTTCCATTTCGTTCAAACCTGCTATGGTGCATCCCTTAGGCGAGGTCACTTTATCAATTTCTTGTTCTGGATGGCTTTTGTTTTCTGTCAGTAATTTTGCTGCGCCTAGGGCAGTTTGTGAAGCGATGCGTAATGCGTCCCCGGCATGAAATCCAATTTCAACTCCACCTTGTGATGCTGCTCGAATTATTCTTAGGAAGAACGCGATTCCACATGCGCACAAGGCTGTTGCTGCACTCATCATTCCCTCTTCAATAACAATACTTTGACCCATTGTATTGAAAAGTTCTTGTACCATGCTCATGTCTTTTTGTGTTGCATTGGCAGAAGACAAGCATGTCATACTCTCTCTAACCTTCATGGCTGTATTGGGCATGGCTCGTATGATGCGAATACGATCCCCAAGAATCTCTTTAAACACACTTGTATGTGCACCAGTAACTACGGAAACTATAAGTTGTTTTTTAGCGTCAATTGCAGGTTGTATCTCCTGTAACAACTCATTAAGTTGTTGTGGAAGTACACATACAAAAATAGTATCCGCATCTTTTATAGCTTCAATATTAGATTGATTTGTTTTGAATCCTTTTTTCTGTAATTCAATCAACGATTTCAGATTTCGTTTGGTAAGGGTAACCTCTTGTTTTTTGCATGTTCCACTTTGCACGAGCCCTTCTGCGAGTGCCATGCCAATATTTCCAGCACCGAGTATTGTTGCTTTCATTTTTTTTATTTTAGAATGCTTGTGGTTTTAAGTTTAGTCCAGTTTTTTCATCCAATCCAAACATGATGTTCATATTTTGAATTGCTTGTCCACTGGCTCCTTTGAGTAAGTTATCTATTGCTGAGTGAATTACAATTGTGTTGTCTAATTTCTCAATATTGATCACACATTTATTGGTATTAACTACTTGCTTCAATGAGATAGCAGTGGTTGAAATATGAACAAAAGGTTGATCCTTGTAGAAGGAAGCAAACAATAAATTTAACGCTTCAAGGTCCATATCGCATTTCACGGTAGAGGAAACAAAAATACCCCGAGCAAAATCGCCTCTCCAAGGAACGAAATGCAATGCATGATGATCAGTGGATTGCAGTTGGTTGATCGATTGATTTATTTCTGAAAGATGTTGATGTGTTAGTGTTTTATATGCTTGAATGTTATTGACTCTCCAGCTAAAATGACTAGTACTAGAAAGGGATTGACCTGCACCAGTTGAACCCGTGATTCCTGTAGTATAAATTTCACTTAGAACGTTCTTTTGCGCGAGAGGAAGTAATCCAAGTTGAATAGCGGTAGCAAAACATCCCGGATTAGCAATATTTTGCGCTTCCTTAATTTGTTGTTTATTCAATTCAGGAAGTCCGTAAATAAATTCTCTTCCTTGAAATAGTGCGTTTTTCTTTATTCTGAAATCATTGGCTAGGTCAATGATTTTGATACGTGAATCGATGATATTGCCTTCGAGAAACTTAGTAGATTCTCCATGGCCAAGACAAAGAAATAGTACATCTATTTGTTGATTTATCTCGCCAGAAAAAATCAACTCAGTTTCACCAATCAGGTCTTGATGGACCTTGTATAGTGCGTTGCCTGCATTACTTTTGCTGTGAACAAATTTTATCTCAACATTGGGATGATTTAGCAATAAGCGTATTAGTTCTCCCCCGGTATAGCCTGCGCCTCCAATGATTCCAATGTTAATTTTATTGTTCATATAGGAAGGTTTAATTTATTCTTTATTTTCATTTTGTACGGCATTCCAAATGATGGTTTGGTTGCCGAAGATCTTACTGAATCCTCTCACATCTTCTCCTGTAAAGCCAGCATTCATTTCACCATATTTTCCAAATTTACTATTCATTAAATCGTATGAAGATTCAATTCCAGTAACTTGAAAACGATAAGGCATTAATTGAACAAATACTTTACCTGTGACTGTTTGTTGAGCATGTTCCAAGTAGGCTTCAATATCACGCATTACAGGGTCTAGAATTTGACCTTCATGTAACCAGTTGCCGTAGAATTGAGACAAGGTGTCTTTCCATTGTAACTGCCACTTAGTAAGTACATGTTTTTCTAGTGCATGATGAGCTTTAATAATTACCATAGGTGCCGCAGCCTCAAATCCCACACGTCCTTTGATGCCTATGATGGTATCGCCAACATGAATGTCTCTGCCAATTCCAAAAGGGCCTGTTAAACTTTGTAAATATTGAATGGCTTTAGAGGGGTGATCAAAATGAGTATTGTTCACCGCACTAAGTTCTCCTTTTTTGAATTCAACTATAACCTCTTCGTTCTCGTGTTTTGTGACTTGCGTAGGCCAAGCTGATTCTGGTAACATCCCATTAGAAGAAAGTGTTTCTTTCCCTCCAACACTTGTTCCCCAAAGTCCTTTGTTAATTGAGTACAATGCCTTCTCGGCATTCATTTGTACGCCTTTGCTTTGTAGATATGCTATTTCTTGTTCACGACTTAGTTTTAGGTCGCGGATGGGTGTGATGATTTCAACGCCAGGTATCATGATGTGAAATACCATATCAAATCTTACTTGGTCATTTCCAGCGCCGGTACTACCATGAGCAACTGCGTCTGCCCCAAGATGTTTCACATGTTCTGCTATGTGTATCGCTTGGCTTAACCGTTCTGCACTTACGCTTAGAGGATAGGTATTGTTTTTGAGGATATTTCCATACACTAAAAAGCGAATGATTTTATCATAGTATGTTTCTACTGCATTGATAGAGGTATGTGATGCAACTCCCAATTTCAGTGCATGTTGTTCAATTTGCTTTAGCTCATCCTCTGAGAATCCACCTGTATTAACAATTATGCTATGTACTTCATATCCTTTTTCTTCAGAAAGGTATTTTACACAATATGTGGTATCTAGACCACCACTAAATCCGAGTACAACTTTTTTTGACATGATTTATGCTTGTCTTTAGAAGTTAAAAAAGAAGGATAAAAAACTTTTAAGGGATTTATCAGAGCCTGGATCTTTTTTCAAGAATGGCTTCAGTAGTTTCCATTGTTTAAATCGATTGAACCGTTCAAAAGACTTTGATTTATTCTGGAAAAGTTCTTTAGTTTCTTGAGGTTCATAATGATCAGCTGGGTCATACAGCATGGCTGTGCACATGCAATTTTTTCTGTCTTTGCTCATTAAAATCTCGTAATTGACGCAGCTTTTACATCCTGCCCAGAAGGCTTCATCTTGTGAAAGTTCTGAGTAGGTTACAGGTTCATATCCTAGTTCAGAGTTAATTTTCATTACGGCTAGGCCGGTAGTAAGGCCAAAGATTTTTGCATCAGGGTATTTAATTCTACTGAGTTGAAATATTTTATGTTTGATCTGCTTAGCCAATCCACTTTTTCTAAGGTCAGGTTTTACAATTAGACCTGAGTTGGCAACATATTCGCCATGGCTCCACGTTTCAATATAACAAAAGCCAGCCCATTCGTTGGTTGTGGTGAGTGCAATAACCGCTTTTCCTTCTTGCATCTTCTGTCTGATATAGTCGGGGCTTCGTTTAGCGATTCCGGTTCCTCGGGCTTTAGCTGATTCTTCCATTTCATCACAGATTTCCTCAGCGAAGCCAAAGTGCTCGCTACTTGCTATATAAATGTTGAATTGTTGTGTTTTTTGCTCCATTATTACGAATTGAAAAAGTCGACAGGACAAAATATTGGCCTGCAAAATGAACTGAATTGTTTACCGCAATGGTTCTGGGGTGGTTTCTATCAACGTCGTACCAAAAATGGAATCGGTCGACTTAAAAAAACTGTTCCAGCTGGTACAGCAAAAACCCAACGCATGGAAACGACAGGTGTCGCTTCTGCTATTGTTAAGGAGGTCAGGTTTTTTTTCATTTTTCTTGATCTAGGTCTTGAAGAAATAAGTTAAGGATGCAAATAAACAATTTTTTTTCTATTTGTAGAAAAATTCTCCCTAAAGATATGGATTAAACTGTTGTTTGAGCAGTTTGGGATGCATGAATTGCAGCGCTTATTTCTTGGATCAGTTTGGGGTCTTTTTCGATGGCATTGCCTACAACAATTAAATCTGCTCCTGCTTTACAGTTTCTATAGGCTTTTTCAGGGTCTGTTATTCCTCCCCCAACGATTAAAGGGATACTGATTTTAGCGGAAACGGCGCTAATCATTGCGTCTGTTATGGGTGTTTTAGCGCCACTTCCAGCGTCCATATAGATCAGTTTCATGCCAAGCATTTCTCCAGCCATAGCAGTGCAGACGGCGATTTCGCTTTTATCTGCCGGGATGGGGCTAGCATTACTGATATAGGAAACGGTAGTAGGGGCACCGCCGTCTATTACCATATAGCCTGTTGAAATGACTTCTAAGCCACTTTTTTTCACGAGAGGAGCTGAAATAACATGCTGCCCTATCAGTAATTCTGGATTTCTTCCTGAAATCAGTGAAAGGTAGAGCAATGCATCAGCATAACTTGATACCTGTGATGGGCTTCCTGGAAATAAAATTACGGGTATATCACTTTCTCTTTTGATGTGTTGAAGAAGCTCGTCGATGTGATCTGAAACGACTAAACTACCGCCCACAAAAAGAAAATCTACTTTTGCACTTGCGCACTGTTGCAGCAAGGTGTCGGCATTTTTTAAGGAAGTTTTATCTGGGTCGATTAGGACTACAAACGACTTCCTTTTTTGAGCTTTTTTTTCAGTGATTTTATGGTAAATAGCGTTATTCATTAGATTTCAGAAAGACTTATGATGCAAATGTGCGAAAAACTTTTCGATTTGAGTGGAATTGAACAATGCTTGTTTTGAGATTAGTCACTTTCTCGTTACCATCTTAAGAATGCCGAGAGCATAACTACGTTATTAATATAGTTTTCTGAATTTCTTCCTTTTGAAAACACGAATTGGTGGCCTAATTCTATGTCTGCAACATGGCTAAGTCTGTATCCAACTCCATTAAACGTTCGTGATTGATCAAATAGCTTGTTGTTTGTATTCTTTGCTCCAATTACATTCAGCATTAGTTCCTCCTGAGATACGCCATATATCCCTTTTTTAAAATCGGACATGCCAGCGAAGGGAATAATTGCTTTTGCCCAATAACGAAGTCTGGTGTTGAATTTTTCTCCTTCTTTAACAAATTTGTTGTCTTGAGTGCCAACTATAGGTATCCATCTTTCTTCTGTTCTTATTCTTTGTTGAAAGATGAATTGATGGTATTCTTTTTGATGAAAAATTTGTTGAAACATACGATGTTCAGCAATATGGCTATGCACATCATTGATTGTTTTCCAGCTATTTACAAAAAGATATCCTGTGGATATTGAATAACCTTTTTTTAGCCCGAGAGCAATACCAGCGCGCATTATATAGGTTTCAGTATTTTTCCAATTATCACCTGTTCTATAACTATTGTCGATCTGAAGGCTAAATTTTTTATTAAGTTTTATCTGTTGTTGTATGAATCCCCATCCTGCAAATTTATTTTTTTGTGCATAGGTATTTGATGATGATAGTATTAAAAAAATAACAGAGAATAGGATGGTAATACGCATAAATATTAGTTCTGTGAAAAGGTGTGCAAATATATCAATTGAATAATGCAACGAGGTGACCCAAATCAGTTTTTTCTATGTTTCATTTACGGATATTAGTATTTAGCTTTTTTTGGCAACAACGCCAAAAAATATTTTACAAAAAAAGTGAACAAAATCCGAAACCCTCATCCCATATGGATTGCTGCAGTTATCAACAGGGTGTTGATATTTAGGCGTTTGAAAAGAGTGGAAGGAAAGATATTTTCGTATTCTGCTCACTAAAAAATGGGTAGTCTTCACAATAAATTAACTTTTCATCAATATGTCTACTACTAAATCCAAATCAATGTCTAGTAATCAGGGATTAGCATTTGCGCGGCATTTCACTTCAGATAAAGTGAATGTTTACGATATGTTTGAATATGACTATCGCACTTCGGTAATTAGAAATCCAAGTGGTGAAGTGGTATTTGAAATGACCAATGTAGAGGTTCCAAAACAATGGAGCCAAATTGCTACAGATATTCTTGCTCAAAAATATTTTCGTAAGGCAGGTGTTCCACAACAAGACGGAACACTAGGACGTGAAACTTCAGCAAAACAAGTGGCACATCGTATGGCACATTGCTGGAGAGTGTGGGGTGAGCGTTATGGCTATTTCGCCACAACAGAAGATGCTACGGTATTTTATGAAGAATTGGTTTTTTCTATTTTGAACCAAGCATGTGTTCCAAATTCACCACAGTGGTTTAATACAGGACTTCATGAGTGCTATGGCATCAAAGGAAAACCTCAGGGCCACTATTATGTTGACCAAACTGATGGGCAACTTAAAAAATCAACTTCAGCTTATGAGCGTCCACAGCCGCATGCATGTTTTATCCTTAGCGTAGACGATGATTTGGTTAATGAAGGTGGTATCATGGACTTATGGGTTCGTGAAGCAAGAATTTTCAAGTATGGTTCAGGTGTTGGAACAAACTTCTCTAACCTACGTGGTGAAGGAGAAAAATTAAGCGGTGGTGGTACTTCCTCTGGTCTGATGAGTTTCTTGAAAATCGGTGATCGTGCAGCAGGGGCTATCAAAAGTGGTGGAACAACACGTCGTGCTGCCAAAATGGTTTGTTTGGATTTAGATCATCCAGAAATTGAAACCTTTATTGATTGGAAAGTTGAAGAAGAGAAAAAGGTAGCTGCCTTGATTGCTGCAGGTTATGCAAGTGATTATGAAGGCGAGGCTTACAAAACAGTAAGTGGTCAGAATTCAAATAATTCTGTTCGTATACCAAATGCATTTTTTGAAAAACTAGCTAAAGGAGAAGATTGGGAATTGACCGGACGTATGGATGGCAGGGTAATGAAAAAAGTTCCTTCTAAAGCATTATGGGATAAAATAGCCTATGCCGCTTGGCGTTGTGCTGATCCAGGAACTCAGTACGATACTACCATTAATGAGTGGCATACATGTCCTCAAGGTGGTCCAATTCGTGCTTCTAACCCTTGTAGCGAATACATGTTCCTTGATAATACAGCATGTAACCTTGCTTCAGCAAACTTGCGCAAGTTTTTCAATGAAGATGATAATTCATTTAACGTAGCTGGATTTGAATATTCAGTTAGGTTATGGACTACCGTTTTGGAGATTTCTGTTTTAATGGCACAGTTTCCAAGTAAAGAAGTTGCTCAACTCAGTTATGATTACCGTACGCTTGGACTTGGTTATGCCAATTTAGGTAGTATGTTGATGGTAAGTGGTATTCCTTATGACAGTGATGAAGCAAGGGGTATTGCGGGTGCCATTACAGCGATTATGACTGGTATTTCGTACAAGACTTCTGCTGAGATTGCTAAAATACATGGTCCATTCCCTAGATATAGCGAGAATAGAGAAGATATGCTTAAGGTAATGAGAAACCATCGTGCAGCTTCATATGATGCAGATGGTGCCTATGTTGGATTAAGCATTAAGCCTCAAGGTATCAAGGCAAAAGATTGTCCTGATTACCTTCTTAAGGCGGCTTGTAGAGCATGGGATGATGCTGTTGAGCTTGGTGAAAAATATGGCTATAGAAATGCTCAAACAACTGTAATTGCTCCAACTGGAACAATTGGTCTTGTGATGGATTGTGATACTACTGGGGTTGAGCCTGATTTTGCATTGGTTAAGTTTAAGAAACTTTCTGGTGGTGGCTATTTCAAAATCATTAACCAGTCTGTTCCTCAAGCATTGAATAATTTGAAGTATAGTGCATCAGAGGTAGATGCAATTATTAAATATGCAGTTGGTTCTGCAAGCTTCTCTGGAGCACCTTTCATCAATCACCAAACATTGAGTGAGAAAGGGTTTATTGCAGAAGAAATTAAAAAATTGGATGATGCTGCATTAGCTGCATTTGAAGTAGGATTTGTATTCAATGTGTACACACTTGGAGAAGAGTGTTTACAGCGTCTAGGGTTCAAGCCTGAGCAGTATTTCAACTTTGATTGGAATATGCTTCAAGCATTAGGGTTTACTGGAGCTCAAATTGATGCTGCAAATGATTATGTATGTGGTACCATGACAATTGAAGGTGCTCCACATTTGAAAGAAGAACATTATCCAGTATTTGATTGTGCTAATAAGTGTGGAAAGAAAGGAGAGCGATATATTCATGCACATGGTCATATTCGTATGATGGCAGCAACTCAACCGTTCATTAGTGGTGCAATTTCAAAAACAATAAACCTTCCAAACGAAGCAAATATTGAAGAAATTGCTGATTGCTATTTGTTAAGCTGGAAATTAGCACTTAAAGCTTGTGCGCTTTATCGTGATGGATCTAAGCTTAGTCAGCCACTTAGTAATAAAAGTGAAAGTAAGGCTACAGAAGACGAAGGCGCAGATGCACTTGAAAGCACTATGCTTGATGTTAGTAAACTTTCTGTAGATGAGTTGCTTGATGAATTACAAAAGAGAATGCAAGCAGCGCCAGATACGAAATTAAAGAGGCAGCTTTCTAGAATTGTTGAGCGCAAAACACTTCCTGCTAAAAGACGTGGGTATACTCAAAAAGCAAAAATCAACGGACAAGCTATTTTCCTTAGAACAGGAGAATACAACGATAATACTTTAGGAGAAATCTTTATCGATCTCGCCAAGGAAGGATCAACGTTGCGTAGTTTGATGAACTGTTTTGCCATTGCGGTTTCAGTTGGTCTTCAGTATGGTGTTCCATTGGAAGAATTTGTAGAAAAGTTTGTGTTCACTAAGTTTGAACCTTCAGGAATGGTGGATCATCCGAACATTAAATCAACTACTTCTATTGTAGATTTCATTTTCCGTTGCCTGGCATATGAATACCTAGATCGTTCTGATCTTGTTCATATCAAGGACAAGCCAGAAGTTATGAATACGGGAAATGATGATTGGGATGAAGTGCCCGAGAACAAATACGAAATAAGTTCAAAACCTGAGTTATCTGATGTAAGAGTAGTGGCTCCTTCTGGAAGTGCATCAACTGCACCAAAGCAGCAGAAAGCACCGTTAGCAGTTAAATCTGAAAATGGAACTCAGGAATATATGAAGAGCATGCAAAGCGATGCGCCAGCTTGTAATACTTGTGGACACATCACTGTAAGAAGTGGAACTTGCTACAAATGCTTGAATTGTGGTAATAGCATGGGTTGCAGCTAGACTATTCATTTAATACATTCAAAGGCCGACCATTTCTGGTTGGCCTTTTTTATTTCTTGAGTATAGTTAATTGTGCTAATTAGCTTTGAATAGAATGGGGTTAATGTTTACTTTGCATAACTAATCACGGGAGTTTTAGATTAGTGTCCAGTGACATTGATACATTTTTAAAAAGAACCAGATGGAATTGAGTATAAAATATGAAAAGCCAAAAGTATTGCAGGCGTTGCGTTATCATTTTATTTCCCGTAGGGAGATAAAGATCATGATGATTCTTGTGAACGTGTTTGCATTATTTGCTGCTGTATTGTATGCTTTTAAGCTTATTTCTCCACTACCTTTTTTGATGAGTTCTGTGTTATGGATTTCGATGATGGGTGCATTTTGGATTTGGCTACCAGCGTTAATTTATAGAAAAAGTAAAACGTTTAAAGACCAATTTAATGTCTTTATTGAGGAGCAACATTTTTTTATACAAACATCTTCAGGAAAGAGAACGTGGGCCTGGAGGGAGTTTCAGCGGTATTATGAAACACCTGGTTTTTTTCATTTGTACTTTGATGATAAGACTTTCTTTTTGATTCCTAAAAATGCATTCACAGATTCATCAGCTCTTGAAGAAGCGAGGCGTATATTTAAGTTAGGAATCAAGAGAAACTAAAACTCAAATAAGATTTTTTCTCATTTCATAATGAGGGATCGATACTTCTAAAAATTCATCTCCGTGAATTTTGTATCCTTGTTTTTCATAGAACCCCATGGCAGTTTTTCTAGCATGCATCATGAGTATACGATAGCCTGCGTCACGAGCTATGTTTTCTGCAAAGGCAACAATTGATGCACCTAATCCATTTCGTTCCATTTTTGGATGAACAGCCATTTGGCGTAACTGCATTATAGTTGAATCCTTTTTAGTTAAAATGCAACACGCTGTAATTTTTTCATCGTCAAATGCACCAATTAAGATATCATCCTTTTCTTTTTCGAGTGTTTCGGGGGTAAATGTAAGGCCAAGGGGCTTTCTCAGGATTTCCATCCTAAGGTTGATCATTTCTCGGTATTCTATTGAATTATAGTCTATTATCTTTATTGACATGCCACAAATTAATTCAAAAAGGGTGGAAGCTAGACGCTAAAAAGCATTTTTTATAAAAAAGGTCTAGAGGACGCATAATTGGCCTGAAACCCAATTAATTTTCCCTGATTTTATGGGGAATAAGATTGTTCATAAAAATAAATGCATAGAAGTGTGTCTGAAAAATTGTTTTTGTTCCAAATAGTTTATTTTTGCCATCATTAAACCAAACTTAACAATCATGTCAGACATTGCAACAAGAGTAAAGAAAATTATTGTTGACAAACTGGGTGTTGACGAGGCAGAGGTAACCCCTGAGGCTTCATTCACAAACGATCTAGGAGCCGATTCACTTGATACGGTAGAGTTGATCATGGAATTCGAAAAAGAATTCAACATCTCTATTCCAGATGAGCAAGCTGAAACCATCACCACTGTTGGCCAAGCTGTAACTTATCTTGAAGAGCATGCTAAGTAAATAGGGCTTCCCTATTTCTTATCTCATCACTTATGGAATTAAAACGAGTTGTTGTTACAGGCATTGGTGCCATTACGCCTATAGGCAATACTGCTGCAGATTACTGGAGTGGTTTATTGAATGGCGTATCTGGTGCAGATGGGATAACTCTTTTTGATGCATCAAAATTTAAGACACAATTTGCTTGTGAGGTAAAAGGATTTGATCCTGTCGCTTATCTTGACAGAAAAGAAGCGCGTAAGATTGATCGTTTTGCTCAATTGGCCATTGTAGCTAGTGATGAGGCCATCAAACAGGCTGGAATTAGCAAGGATACGGTCAACCCAGATCGTACAGGTGTGATTTTTTCCAGTGGAATTGGCGGCTTGCTTACTTTTCAAGAAGAAGTAATGGCTTATGCGAAAGGAGATGGAACCCCTCGGTTCAATCCTTTTTTTATTCCTAAAATGATCCTTGATATTGCTGCAGGGCATATATCAATGCGACATGGTTTCCGTGGTCCCAATTTCGCCGTTGTCAGCGCATGCGCTTCATCAACCCACGCTTTAATTGAAGCAACCCATTATATCCAGCTTGGAAAAGCTGATGTTATGGTTGCAGGCGGAAGTGAGGCTGTAGTTTGTGATGCTGGCGTTGCCGGATTCAATGCCATGAAAGCACTAAGTGAACGCAATGATGATCCTAAAACAGCTTCAAGGCCTTTTGACAAGGACCGAGATGGCTTTGTTATGGGGGAGGGAAGTGGGGCATTAGTGCTTGAGGAATATGAACATGCAATCAAGAGAGGTGCAACCATCTATGCAGAGATTGCTGGTGGCGGTGCAACGGCTGATGCGCATCATATTACTGCACCGCACCCTGAAGGACTAGGTGCATTAAATGTTATGCGAGCTTCCCTTCAAGATGCTAAAATGAATCCAGAAGATATTGATTATATCAATGTTCATGGAACTTCAACACCTTTAGGTGATATCGCGGAAACAAAAGCAATTTTAGGTGTATTTGGAGATCATGCATATAACCTAAGCATAAGTTCTACAAAATCAATGACAGGTCACCTCCTTGGTGCAGCTGGAGTTATTGAAGCTATCGCTTGTATTTATGCCGTGATGCATGATATTGTTCCTCCAACCATCAATCACTTTACTGATGATGATGCACTAGATCCTAAACTAGACCTTACTTTCTGGAAACCCAAGAAGAAAATCATTAGAGCAGCCCTTAGTAATACATTTGGATTTGGCGGGCATAATGCTTCTCTCATTGTAAAGAAGTATCTTTAGTTATCTGAACGTCTTTCCCTAATGAATTGGCAGGACAATCAGTCCACATAAAGTAATTCTTTGCAGGGTGTTTTATCGAATACAATATATTTTTAGTAACAAAAGTAAGCAGGCGTTTCTTCGTCAGTTATGTAATCTACTTGGGTTTATGCCAGGCAGAATTTCTTTGTATTCTTCTGCATTTTCACATCGATCGATAAAAGAGAAGGCCACCGACAATAATGAGCGACTTGAATACTTAGGAGATGCTATTTTAGGTGGGATTATTGCAGACTATCTCTTTAGGAAATATCCATACAAAGGAGAAGGTTTTCTTACTGAGATGAGGAGTAAGATGGTGAATAGGCAAACGTTAAATGAAATTGCTTTAAAGATGGGGCTAAAAAAACTCACTTCCTTTAATAAAAGTGATAGCTCTTTGAAATCCAGTCAAATCTTTGGTAACGCATTAGAAGCATTGGTAGGAGCCATTTACATGGATAAAGGGTATAAGGCAACAAAGAACTGGGTCTTAAAAAAACTCATCATCCCACACCTGGTGGCAGAAGACCTGGAATTGCTAGAGATCAATCAAAAAAACAAATTATACAGTTGGGCAAACCGCAATGGTAAACTATTAGAGTTTGAAACCCTTGAGGAGAAAATGGAAAATGGGCGTAGGCTATTTAAAGTTGGTGCTATGTTAGATGGGCAAGTGATTGCTGAAGGGAAGGCGTTTAACAAAAAAGATGCAAGTCAACTAGCCGCTCAAAGTGCAGTGGATAAATTGAATATTACGGCTTAAGCTTTACACTATTTCCTGGCAAAGTTCAACGAGGACTCCGTTGGTACTTTTGGGTTTCAAAAAACAAATTAGTTTATTATCTGCCCCTTTTTTGGGAATTTCTTGAATGAATTCAAATCCCAGCGATTTAAGTCGTTTAATTTCTCCTTCTATATTATCAGTTGAGAAGGCAATATGGTGTATCCCTTCCCCCTTTTTTTCAATAAATTTTTGGATTATACTTCCTTCGGTTGAGTCTTCTATGAGTTCAATTTTACTTTCTCCTGTTTTGAAGAAAGCAGTGTTCACATTTTCTGATGTTACGGATTCTGTTTTATAGCAAAGCGTTCCCAGTAATTGCTCAAACAGGGGGATTGATTTCTCTAAAGAGTTGACTGCTATGCCTATATGTTCTATTTTTTGCATAAATTCTATTCGTGAATATGGGAAATACATCAGCTGCTTCTTATATAAATGTACAATTCATTTGACAATCATGATTGGATAAGCGGGAATGTGTAATTTTGGGGTGTAAACGAATAAGGTATGGAAACGACCATGATGAATGGGATTTATATAAGTGAACGGGCAAAAGAGAAAGTACTTGAATTATTGACTACCGAAGGGAAGGGAGATAATTATTTTGTTCGTGTCAGTGTTGTAAGTGGCGGTTGTTCTGGCCTTACCTATAAAATGGATTTTGATAATGAGGTGAAAGCTGGAGATCAAATTTTTGAAGACAAAGGCATGAAACTAGTTACAGATCGAAAGAGTGTGCTTTATTTATTCAGTACTACGCTTGATTATTCAGACGGATTGGAGGGCAAAGGCTTTCATTTTATGAATCCCAATGCCAGTAGAACCTGTGCATGTGGAGAAAGCTTTTCTGTTTAATTTCAGTTCTATAGACTCATTTATTCTTTAATAAATTGTTTGCGTTCAACTAGGGTATTCTTCTTGCAGAGTAGAATGGTATATAGTCCCTTTTTAATCGTCGTCATGTCAATTTGATAAGTCCCATTATTACATTTCCATCTTGGTTGAATGACTTGTCCTTGTTGAGTAACAATATAAATATTTGTCAGTAGCTCTGTGTCTTTTGTTGGATTGATAAATAATTTTGTGGATGCAGGATTTGGGTAAAGAAGTGTTTTAAAAGATTGGTTAGCAATATGAATAATATTTGATTGGGCTATTTTTGTTTGATTTTTAAATGCAATGACTCGAAAATACCTCTCTTTCGGTTGGTCTAGATTGAATTCATAATGATAATAATGTGTACTTAACTTTTTTAATGCTATTTCTTCATTAATCGACTTAAACATACGTCCATCATTGCTTTCTTCAATTTGGTAAAAATCTACTTCTTGATCGTTGTTGTAATGCCATATTAATTCAGTTGCTTTATTTTTTGAAGTATATGTAAGGGTTAAGTCGTTATAAGGCAGGGCAATTGTTTTGACTTCACCAAAGGTGAATTCACCGCTTTTTATCGTAAACGATGTTCCAGTAATTGAAGTTGTGGTAAATCCATTAGAGCTTGGATTTATGGCTGTCCATTTTCCTGTGTCGCTTGTATACCAAGCGATAACTGGAAATTGAGTGAGTTCAGATAAGCTATTAGAATGTTTGTATAAGGATATTTTTTCGTTGGCTGTTTGTTCAGGTGTGGAGGTGCTTTTTTCGATTGTCCAATATTCCTTTTTGGAGATAGTTTGCAATGGGTATTTTTTAGTGCTGTCTATATTTTTCGAGGGACCGTCAAAATATTCTGCTGAATACGTAGCAGGGATCTCAGTATTTCTTGTTATTCGTATTGGCGAAAACTGATTGTTTTTGCCAATGGGAAACTCCAATACGTTCAATGTATCTGAATCATACTGCAACGGGCCACTAATAAAGCTATTTTCATTTCCTGACTTCCATTCATTTTGGCTTAACACAGACTGTTTAAAAGTCCCACTTATTGTTATCGTGAATTCTTTTGAGCTTATGATCTTGCCTTTATTGAGTGAAATGCTATCCGATACAAGTATGGATTTATTTAACAGTAAGTCTCCAATGGGTTTATTCACTTTGAGGTAAGCACATTTTTCTGGAAAAGCATTTCCAATTTTTTGATCACTATTTGATTCAAATATAAAGCGTGATTTTGGGTGAAAAATATACGTGTTACTTTGAATATTCCCCATCCCCATTTCATTTGAAATTCCTTCGCTAGATGATATATAGAGTATAGATAAACTGTCTGCTAAAAATGAGCCACCAATTAGATGTGTGGTATCTGGTTTAAAAATCCCATTTGATCTTACTTCAAATTTCGTTGAGGCATTAGTGATTGTTAAGGGAGAAGCTAATTTCAATGAAGAATAGCTGTTGATTATGATTTTTTTAAAACTGCTATTTTGCTGAAATGTTCCGGCTGAATAGAAAAGAGAGCTATCTCCCTCGAAAACTAACGATCTGCCATCTATCCCACTTGATATGGGGTTAAGAAAAATATTTCCAAGGTTTATGATATTTCCAAGCACATGTATATTGCTAACAAGGGATGAAGTTAAAGATGCCCCTTTTTCTGTTTGGAGGTCGCCGTGAATGATTAGGTCGCCACTTCCGCTTGCGGAATATGATTTTTTACCACCAGCCTTACTCGAATTTAGTAGAAGACTTCCAAACTCCTTCCCCGAAAGTGATAAGGTATACCCAGCATTGCCTGGCACATCAAATTCAACTATTCCCTTTTCACATCCGGTTGACATGAGCAGTTTTGATATTAAATAGGCGTTTCCACGGATGGTTTTATGAATGTATTTTCCACCATCTTCAATTTTTAAAAATCCTGATAGTGAAAAAGTATTTCCTGCGGTCGCTCCAGAACTATTCACTAAGCACCCGTTTTTACCAATCGTGATGTTTTGGCAGATAATAGCAGGGGAAGCAGAGTTGCCCTCAGGTATTTCTAGGGAAATCACCTGAGCTACTGAACTATTGATTTGTATGCTTTGAAATTCAACTGCTGTATTTGTTGAAGGTAATATAACGTTATACGATGCTGTGACGATATCATTATTTAGTATAACTATATCGTTGTGTAATGGAACTCCATCCGGTAGCCAATTCCGGGCGGAGTTCCATTGTCCATCTCCCTCTTCTCCATCCCAATGCTTTTGAGCATAGTCGCTAAGTGTAATCCCAATTAGCAAAATAGAGAAGAATAGACGTACAGCACTTTTCATTTTCACATTTTTCTACTGGGTGCAAATTATTTATCTTCCATTCTGTTAAAATGGGGTTTAAACCCTTTTTTTCAGTTATTTTCACAAGTTATATTCATCCTCTAGCTTGTATATGTTCACATTGATTAAAAAAGAATTACGGCAGTATTTCAGTGGGTTATTGGGCTATATCACCATTGGAGTTTTTTTATTGGCAAGCAGCATTTACCTTTTTTTTCTACCTGGGTCTAATATCCTCGATGCTGGCTATGCTTCTATAGACTCTTTCTTTGAATTTGCCCCATTGCTGATGCTTTTTTTAATTCCGGCAATAACGATGAGGACTTTAAGTGAGGAATACCGGAACGGCACATTTGAAGTGCTAAGCGTTAGTCCCATCAAAAAAAGAGAACTTATTTTTTCAAAATTTATTTCAAGCCTTCTCGTTGCTATTATATCTATTTTGTTTACTGGTGTTTATGTTATTTCTATTTCCTCACTTTCAACAGGAGGCATTGATTTAGGGGGTATAATCGGATCTTATTTTGGATTATTCATGTTGTGCGCTGTATATACTGCTATTGGCATCTATACAAGCAGTATGCAGGAGAATTCTGTCATATCTTTTTTGTTGAGTGCGCTACTTTGCTATATAGCATATGGGTTTTTCAGTTCTGTTGCTGAGTTATCTTTTTTACAATCTGGATTAGGTTATTATATTTCATTGTTGGGCATTCAGTCTCATTATAGAAACATCAGCAAGGGCTTTATAGATGTTAAGGATATTTTGTATTTTTTGAGTATTGTGGTATTTTTCTTGGCTCTTGCTATTCAAAAAGTAAAAAATAAGTATCAAAAAAAGGAGACTACTTCACAGAAAAACTTCAAGCTTCTAGCTATTATCATATTACTCTTGCTTGTTAATGTCACTATTAATTATTTTCATCTTGGTATAGATTTAACTAAAGAAAAAAGATTCACTATTTCTGAGCAAACCAAGAAGCTAATCAGCACTATTAATCAGCCTATGACCATGACAGTATACCTGAAAGGTGATATGCCTGCTGGGTTTAAACGACTTGGTAATTCCGTTGAAGATATTGCTAATGCATTTAAGTCGTTTAGTAGCGGAAAATTCAACGTTGTGTTTGAGAAGCCAGGAGAAGGGTTAACGGATACAGCAAAAGCGATGCTTTTTGATTCTTTGCAAGCTATTGGAATCAATCCTACCAATGTTAAGGCACAAATAAAAAAAGGTGAACAGTCTCAGGAAACGCTTGTTTTTCCTGGTGCAATTTTGTCTAGTAATGGGAAACAACTTGGCATTGATTTTCTTGAAGGGCAAAGTAATTTGAATGGACTAGCCTCATTGAATAATGCCGAGGCATTGTTAGAATTTAAGTTTGCTAAAGCCATTGTTAAAATTAATCAGGAGAAGCTCCAACAGATTGGTTATTTGATTGGCAATGGAGAGCCAGTTGATATGCATATTTATGATTTAGTGGAACGAATTTTACGAAAGGATTATATTTTCAAGATAGTGCCAATAGATAGTGTTGGATTCATTCCTGAATCATTTGATGCTCTTATAGTTGAACGACCAACCCAGTCATTCTCAGTTGAACAAAAAGTGAAACTTGATCAATATATAATGCATGGTGGGAAAGTATTATGGGCTATTGACAATCTTTATGCCAGTATGGATAGTTTGCAGCGGAGTAGCGGGTCGTTCGTGGCATTTGATATGAATCTTAACTTGGAGGATCAATTTTTCAGATATGGTGTTCGAATTAATAAAGATTTAGTTCAGGATTTAGAGTGTGATAAGGTGCCTTCAGTTATTGGAAGTATAGGGGACAAGCCACAAATTGAGTTATTGCCTTGGCCTTATGCACCTTTATTGCGCAATAATGTTGGGCATCCTATCTCAAAAAATTTAGATTACGTGCTTTCGGCATTCCCCCAATCAATCGATACTATTTCTACTAGTGGCATTACACATCAACTATTGCTTTCAACATCTGACTTTTCTCGTTCATTACAAACCCCTGCTATTGTGGAGTGGAAGAGTATTAAAAATGAGGAAGACCTAAATTATTTCACAAAAAAACAAATCCCTGTAGCTGTTCTAGTAGAAGGAAAATTTAAATCTTTGTTTTCAAATCGATTAACTGCTGATCAGTTGAATGAACTTCAGGGTAATCAAGGTGGAGGATTTGTTAGTTCTTGTCAACTTCCAAATAGTATGATTTTTATTTCTGATGCAGACATATTGTTGAATACAGTCAGTGAAAAAGACGGACCATTACCTATGGGAATTAATTCCTATACCCGCGAACAATTTGCCAACAAAGATTTTATCAGTAATTCCCTTTTTTATTTAACAGGAGGAGCTGATATAATGAGTACACGCTCAAAGGCCTATCAGCTAAGATTGCTAGATAAGGATTTGCTAGAGAGAGATAGACTTTTTTGGCAACTCTTGAACATATTCTTGCCTTTAGTTTTTCCTTTGCTTCTCGCGATTGGGTATCCATTTTTGCGAAAAAGAAGATTTGCCCATCAGGCCTAGCCAAGACCCCTCCGGAATGATTACCTTTGAGGGCATTGTATTCAATTTTATATGACGATAGATCAAGTTACATATTTAACATTTGGGATATTGCTTATCGGGGCATTGGTATTTGATCTTGGCTTAATGAGCAAAAAGAATCAAGTTGTTAGTATAAAGCAAGCATTAATTCAAACACTTTTTTGGGTAAGTCTTTCCATTGCATTTTGTATTTTTTTGTGGGTTGAAAAATCAACCATGTTGTCTACCAAGTATTTTGCTGCTTACCTCATGGAGTGGTCGTTGAGTATTGATAATATTTTTGTATTTATTTTAATCTTTACTTATTTCAAAGTCAAGTCATCTGATTCTGGTCGAGTTCTTCTAATTGGAATTCTCCTAGCTATTATATTTCGTATTCTTTTCATAGCATTGGGTATTGAGTTAATCAATCGCTTCCATTGGATATTGTATTTGTTTGGATTTTTTCTATTGTATACTGGGTATCATCTTTTCAGTAAAAAAGATGAAGCTGAGTTTGATCCAGGCAGCACCCGAATTTATAAATTTATTACCCGTTTTTTTAGGGTTACATTAGCTGAGCCTAATGGCAAGTATTTTATTAGTGAAAAAGGCAAGGTTTATTTCACTACATTATCTGTTGTTGTTTTGATGTTGGCCGCAGTTGATGTAGCTTTTGCGTTAGATTCCATACCTACTGTAGTCTCTTTGGTGCGTGAAAAGGCGAATATGGGATTTAGTTCAGATGATATTCTCGTTATTTATTCATCTAATATTTTTGCCGTGTTAGGTTTGCGATCTCTTTTCTTTTTATTACGAGGCGCAATTGATCAATTTGATTACCTGCAACAAGGTATTGCCATTGTGCTTATTTTTATCGGCGTTAAAATGTTGATTGAATTCTTTGGAATACATATTTCTATTTTTGTATCATTGTGCGTTATCATGCTTTGTTTGTCTGGGTCTATTTTATACTCAATCGAAGCAAAACGCAGGAGAGCCATAAAAAAGGATTAGTATGATTGCTTATCAATCTAACGATATTTCAATTGTTATTCGTGCTACGCTGAATGGAAGAGCCAATTATAGCAGTATACAACATCTTTCAATAGATAGTAGAAAAATTGTCTTTCCAGAATCAACGTTGTTTTTTGCGATTACTACTTCAAAGCGAGATGGGCATGATTATATCAAGGACTTATATAGTCGGGGTGTTCGACATTTTGTGATCAGTAAATCAATCGGTTATGATTTATACCCTGCTGCACAATTTATGCTTGTAAAGGATGTTGTGGAGTCTTTGCATTTATTGGTTGCTACACACCGAAATCAGTTTAATTATCCGGTTATTGGAATAACTGGAAGTAACGGGAAGACCATTGTAAAAGAATGGCTATTTCATGTATTGCAAGCCGAATTCAATATTGTGCGTAGTCCGCGTAGTTATAATTCTCAACTCGGCGTTCCTTTGAGTGTTTGGCAAATGGATTCAGTACATAATTTGGGGATTTTTGAAGCTGGTATCTCGAAGATTGATGAAATGGAAAATCTTCAACCGGTAATCAAACCTGTTATTGGAGTGATTACCAACATTGGAGAAGCGCACAATGAAGGGTTTGAAACAATGTTGGTAAAGCTAGAAGAGAAATTATTGCTTTTTCAAGAAGCGGAGGTGCTTGTTTATTGTAAGGACCATGAGATGATTGATAAAGTTGTCCATCAGTCAAAATTCCATGCTCTTCTAAGTTGGGGAAAAAATGACTCAGCTGATGTTAGGATTATAGAGCAGGTAATGCTAGATGGGATAACATCTCTCAAGATTATTTTTAGTGATCAGAACTATACTTTATCTATTCCTTTTTCAGATTCGGCTGCCATTGAAAACGCAATGCATGTTTTTACAATCGCACTTTATTTAGGCGTAGCTGAAAAAGTAATCGATCGACTGAATGACCTTCCGCCGCTTGCTATGCGTTTAGAAAAGAAGGAGGGGCAAAATCAGTGTACATTAATAAATGATAGTTATAATGCTGATCTCAATGGTTTATTCAGCGCTATTGAGTTTATGTCGATACAAACTTCAAAGCAAGATAAAACAGTTATCCTTTCAGATATTACCGGGATTATCGAGCATGAAGAGAAAACCTATAACGATATTGCAGCATATCTTTCTCAAAAAAAAGTACAGCGATTAATTGGCATCGGGCCACATTTTTATCGATTTAGTTCATTGTTTAAGCATAAAGAGATTAGTACTGAAGTCTATTTAGATCCTGAAGAATTTTTAGCCCATTTTAAACTTAGTGCATTTCGAAATGAATTAATCCTAATAAAAGGATCAAGGGCTTCTAGGTTAGAACGGATTAGTCATTTGTTGGAGCGCAAGATTCATCAGACTCGGTTAGAAATTGACTTGCCTGCCATTACCCATAATTTGATGGAGTATAGAAATATTGTTAAAAAAGGTACTGGCTTAATGGTTATGGTGAAAGCCTTTTCATATGGTTCAGGTAGTTATGAAATTGCAAATTTATTGCAGTTTCATCAAGTAGAATATCTTGCTGTAGCCTATGTAGATGAGGGCGTAGAATTAAGAAAGGCAGGTATCAATCTGCCTATAATGGTAATGAATACAGAGCCTCAGGCATTTCCTGAGTTATTGGAATTCAATTTGGAGCCTGAACTTTTTTCCATAGATATAGCAAATCAATTTGATCAATTTTTGCAGCAAGAAGGAATTAGTTTTTTCCCTGTGCATATCAAACTAGACACAGGTATGCATAGGTTGGGTTTTGAAGTGGCCAACTTGAATGAATTGACAACATTGATTCAGGGTCAAAATACATTTAAAGTTCAATCTGTTTTTACGCATCTTGTCGCATCTGAAAATGAGCTAGAGGATGATTTTACTCAGCAGCAGCTCATTGAATTTGATAACGGGTGTAGAAGTTTAAAGGAAACGTTGGGCTATTCATTTTTGACTCATGCTGCCAACACTGCTGCAATAAGTCGATTCCCTGATTTGTCATATTCTTTAGTTAGGTTAGGTATTGGGTTATATGGTCTCAATCCTGCTACTGCTCAATTAAATTTAATCGAGTCAAGTTCTTTGAAGACTACCATATCACAAATAAAGCAGGTTTCAAGGGGTGAGACAGTAGGGTATGGACGAAAGGCAATTCTTCAACGCAATTCTATTATTGCAACGATACGAATAGGTTATGCAGATGGCTATCCAAGAAGTTTGGGGAATGGCATAGGGTCAGTTCTAATAAAAGGGAAACGTGTAAAAACAATTGGAAATGTTTGCATGGATATGACCATGGTCGATATCACTGATTTTCCTGAGATAACCATAGAAGATGAGGTTTTGGTTTTTGGCAAAGGGAATTCAATTAAAGCTATTGCTGAGGCGGCTGGGACTATTCCATACGAAATCATGACAGGTATTTCTCAACGTGTTCAACGGGTTTATTTTCATGAATAGTTTTTGCAGAACTTATTCAAGGCTTCATGCTCATGTCTTATATTTGCAAAAACAAGTCTGTGAAGCTTAAACACGTTTTTCTTTTTACTATCCTAATTCTATTGGTAGATCAATTTGTCAAAATCTACATCAAGACACATTATTATATTGGGCAAGAGACGGTGTTGATTAATGCACTTCCATGGATGCGAATTCACTTCATTGAGAACGAGGGGATGGCTTATGGTTGGAAATTGTCTGGAGGATGGGGTAAGATTGCCCTCACTGTTTTTCGATTAATTGCTGTTGTATTGGGTACATTTTATATTAAGGGTGTAATAGCCAAGAAGTATCATCCTGGTTATATTATTTGTGTAACATTTATTTATGCAGGTGCGATTGGGAACTTGATTGATAGTTTATTTTACGGGATGATTTTCGAATCAAGTGATCCGTATAGTCAGAATTTATCGCATGCCATTTGGCAAGATGGATTTCAGGGAGGCTATGCTGGAATGCTACATGGCAGGGTAGTTGACATGCTTTACTTTCCAATCATTCAAGATGCGACTTTTCCAAGCTGGGTTCCAGTGTGGGGTGGAGAATCGTTTGAGTTTTTTAGGCCCGTTTTTAATATTGCGGATGCCGCCATTTCTGGCGGAGTTATTGCAATCCTGGTTTTTCAAAGTAAGTTTTTCCCAGCTGTTTCTTCAGCGGATGATGGTAAAAGCTAAGACTAGGTTTACATTACTATTTTAGGGTAGATTATCTCAGCCTCCCCATCCTTCTCGATCAAGGTTTCTGTATTGTATAGCTTCAGCTATATGTTCAGTCATGATATGTTGATTATTCCCCAGATCGGCAATTGTTCTAGCTACTTTTAATATTCTATCATATGCCCGAGCAGATAGGTTCAGTCGCTCCATTGCTTTTTTCAGAAGAATCTGAGCTGGTTCGTCGAGTTGACAAATTATTTTTAGTTCTCTGGAACCCATTTGAGCGTTCGAATAAATTCCAGGATTTTCTGCATAACGTTCAGCTTGAATTTTTCGTGCTGCGATTACACGTTCTCTGATAACTTCAGATTTTTCAGTGATTTGTTGTGATGCCAGTTGAGAAAATGCTACTGGAGTAACTTCTACATGCAGGTCAATCCTATCTAGCAGTGGACCA